>DATMMJ010000001.1:0-2498 GCA_035569795.1 Puia sp.
TTACGCTTGATGGAATATTTATCAATACAATCCCTCTTCCAGGAGCGTGGGTTTGCCGACCTGTGATAAACGGAGATTACCTCTACTGCGCGGTATTGCAAAGCAGCTCACACCTGAACGAAAAGTCGGGCTTTGTTACAATACTCGATAAAACTTTCAAAGTTGTTTCTAACCTTGCAGGAAATGATCCCACTTATTCGGGTGATAAGCCGGATGAAATGCATCAGACTGTGAAGGTGTTTCAATACCCGCATGATGTTTGTATTGATGACGACCAAAACATGTATGTAGCCCAATGGAATTCGGGGCATGTATATCCCTACAAATTAGAACCAGTCGCTTAATTATGATGGAATTTCGTTTTGCTTCTCATTTCTTTCAGAAAACAAATCAATAATTCAAAGATTGTATATAACACTGAAAAATAATTCGCTCCGCACTTTTCAGAAATCGGTTATATATTATCTTACCAAGAAACTATTTTGAATAGATGGTTACCGGGAAAAATATTTTGTTCAGTGTAACGATTGCTGCAAACTGCCTCCTTGTTTTTTTGCTAATTTTCTATGACAGGTTGTTGGTTCCATCCCTTCTGCAGGTTGCCGGCCGGGCCCATCCTTTATTCCTTCATTTCCCGATTGTATTATTCGCATTGTTTATCGGCTGGATATGGTTAGTCCCAAAACAACAATTTCATTCTCCTCAATTATTTCAGAATATCTGCAAATGGTTGTTGCTGGCAACCGCTTGCACTTCCGCAATCACAGCATTGATGGGAATATTCCTGTCAAAAGAACCCGGATATAACCAGGATTATCTCCAATTGCATAAATGGAGCGGTGCTTTGATTTCTCTGCTTACATTTTTATGGTACATATTTTATGAGCAATTAAACAAAACAAAAATCTCATTAGCTTCTTCAAGTTTGGTAACCACAATTATATTAATAATTGCAGGCCATCAGGGAGCCAGTATTACGCATGGAGATAATTTTTTACTTGCCCCGGTTTACAAAGGTAAAATGCAAAACAAAGTACAGCTGGATGAGGCGGTTTTATTTACCGATATGGTGAAACCCATACTTGATACCAAGTGCGTGAGTTGTCACAACAACAAGAAAGCAAAAGGCGAATTGGTGATGGAGACGCCGCGCCTCCTGCTTAAAGGGGGGAAAAATGGGGCATTATGGGATACAACAGCTCCTAATCTGAGTTTGCTATTACAGCGCATTCATTTGCCAGAAGAAGAAAAAAAACACATGCCACCAATTGGAAAACCGCAATTAAGTGACCAGGAAATGGCCATTTTATATAACTGGATAAAACGCGGAGCTAATTTCACGATAAAAGTAACTGAGCTGGAACCAACGGATACATTGCGATCTATAGCTAGAAATATATTCAGCTCTTCGGATGAAGAGGAGAATTATGATTTCAATGCTGCCAATGAAAAAACAATCCAGAAATTAAATACAAATTATCGCGCAGTTTATCCATTGTCAAGGGAATCACCTGCAATTGCCGTTGATTTTTTTGGTGCAGCTTTTTTTAAATCCGAACAATTGAAAAGTCTGCTGGAAATTAAGACACAGCTTGTTTCTTTATACCTTAATAAGATTCCGGTGACAGATAATGATTTGCAGATAATCGGTCAAATGACCAATCTTCGTAATCTCAATCTTTCCTTCAGCAAAATTACCGGCAGTGGTTTATCCTCTCTTGACAAATTAAACCATTTGAAAAATCTTTCATTAACCAATACGTCGATAAAAAAGGAAGACATTCAAAAACTTGCACTGTTGAAAAACCTGCGCCGTTTATATATCTGGAACAGCGGCCTGAGTGTTGCAGATGCCGATATGTTAAGAAAAAAATACCCTTCACTTGATATTCAAACTGGTATCCGCACAGATACGATGTTAATAAAACTTAACCCTCCCATAGTGCAGAATGAAGAGCAGATTATAGATACGCCGGTAAAATTAAGATTGAAACATTACGTTCCGGGTATAACGATCAGGTATACTGTCGACGGAACTGAGCCTGACAACGTTATTTCACCTGTTTATGACACCCAGGTATTGATTAAAAAGCAAGTGCTGATGAAAGCAAAAGCGTTTAAACAGGGATGGCATGAAAGCGACATCGTACAATACCGATTCTACCAGGCAACTTACAGACCAGACACGGTAATTCTTCTAACTCCTGCTGATTCACTTTTTAAAGGGAAAGGAGGTAAAACGCTTAAAGACTTAGAAATGGGAACACTCAATTTTGGAGATGGGAAATGGCTGGCATACAGAAAAAATAAAATGGCATGCTTGCTTGCATTTTCAAAACCGGTAAGGCCACAAATCATCACGATAAGCTCTCTTGTCAATGTCGGAGCGCTTATATTCCCGCCAAAAAGTATCCGGGTCTGGGGGGGCAATGATCCCAATAAATTAAAACCACTTTATCATATTGCCCCCACCCAGGATACTACTCTTGGAGCTGGCT
>DATMMJ010000002.1:0-7796 GCA_035569795.1 Puia sp.
CCGCCTTCAGCAGTTACATCGGTATACCCAAATTGAGAAAGTTGAAAGCGCTTGAAAATATTCAGCGTGACATTTTGATAATTGTATTGACCACCAAATAACCCTTTAATGCCTGCAATAAATCGAAAAGTAAATACAGGATACTTATTGATGATAGGGATCCTGTATATTTTCCCCTGATAAAATTGTTCGTTTGGAGCCCATCTGAACTGTACTGAAGCTTCACCTGTCGTAATATTATTTAACGTGTCTCCATTTGTCTGCTGAATATAGTTGAGCGATCCGGCTGGATATTGTTTCCAATATTTGAGTCCAAAATCATAGGAAAAGTGATTTCCAAACTCGTATACATAATTCAATTTAAAATAATTATTATATAGCCATTTATCATTATTTCCTCTTTTAAAAGACAGCAGGAAATTATCTTCCTGCACAAATTGCAGTTCCTCACCCGGTATTTTCGTTTCGTGCTGGTAGCTTGCCCGTATATAGTTTAACGGAAAAGCATATACGGATTTATTGTTTAAAGAGTAGGTAGTGCTGAAAAAATATTTCCATTTCTGATCTTTGAAACCATATGCACCGTATGTTTCAAAATACATCCGGTTGCTAAATTTGGGAGTTGTACGGCCGCCGAACCTCAACCGGAAACCTTCCACCGGGTTGAAGCTGTAAAAAGTGCTTGCTGGGCCAATCTCAAATGGGCCGGCTTGCTTGTAGCCTGCCAGCAACAGGGTTGCCCAATCCATAAGCCTTCTGAAAGATGGCATATTTTTAAGGCTGTCAATATTTGCATAAACTTTCGATTCCGCTTTAGACAGCGTGTCATGTCTGCGCGCGAGCCAGAAACTATCTTGCCCTGTAGATACAGGCAGCTGTAGCTCCACAACGGGAGGCCCCTTAAAAATGCTATCAGCCACAGGTCGATTGGCAACAAAATCCTTGTAGGAGACAATCCTTTCACCGAACACTCCACTCCCCTTTTTGAATATGCCCAAATCTCCAATCACAGTGCTTTTTGTAAGAAAGTAACGGCCATTATCCATTCTGTTAAAATCCTGTGATATCCTTAGCTCGCGAACAAAATTTAGGTTAATATTCTTGCTGGTGAACATGGTGAATTTCTGTACAGCATAATTTCCATCAAGCGTGACATAGAGTGTGCCGCGGAAAAGGAAATCATTGGGGTTCCTCGGCCTGAAGGTGAGTCTCACAAACTTTTGACCGTTTTCTATAACGGTGTCAGCAATAAAAAACATGTAAAATGTCGGCGACATATCTGCGATGGGACTCAAAAAAAGATTAGTGAAAAGCGGAATATTGTTATCATAAATATTCACTTCGCTATACAAGCGGTTCAGATAATTGCTGACCCCGTGCATATCCACAAACTCGCCAAAGTCAACTCTTTTATGAGCCGCAACAATGGATTTGTATTTCTGCGGACTAGCCCGATAATATTCGTGAGATATTTTTTCTTCTAAGTAAACGGGCAAAAGCGCTTTGCCGGGAATTATGGTTGTATCTGCATTTTCAAAAAGAAAATGATACTTTTTTGTAAGCTTGCTGTTCTTGACCTTTTCTGAGACATTATCCAGAGATATCTGGAGCTTTTCATATTTTTCATATTCGGCGTATTGATAAGATTCGATCCTGTTCTTGGGCTTATTGTCAATTACATGACGGATAAGTTCCACTGCTGGATTGTCCTTGTTGCGGTATTTCTGCCTTTTGCTTTTTACCGTTACTGATTTAAGCAAACTGCTATTGGATTGCATGTATACAATGACCAAGCTCTTATCATACCCAACCACTGGCATTTTGTGCAACGAATCTCCTTTATTGGCTAAGGAATCGGGGATATGAGCAATCATACCTATACTATGCAAAGAAGAGTCGCCGCTATATTTTAAGCTATCAGGACCAGTGGCGGCTGAATCTAAAGTGTGAAGGGTAGCATCTCTGGTATGTATCGTTGAGTCATTCACGTGCATTCGGGTTGTGTCAGCATTGCGCAAATTGGAATCGGATTTTTCCGCAGCTCCTTTAATACTATTTAAATCAGTGTCCGTGAAAGGATGTGGCTTAACAGCGACAGTTTGGTCCTTGTAGCCTACAATTGAAAAGACCAACTGCGAAAAAGGCTTATCATATTTGACAACAAAATGACCAAGCGAATCAGAAATCACTCCACCGGGAATGTTTTTTATGGAAACAGTTACAGATGGAAGAGGCTGCTTCGTCTTTGCGTCGATTACAACCCCCATAACGACGGTTGTTTGAGCGAAGCTGCTAAAAGCACATGCTAAAAAAACAAACAACAGCAGTCTCTTCTTTATCCATTCTGCTAGTCCCATATTCTCGGTCATTATTTAAAAACGAATTTTTTATGCAAGAAATAATTATAGCTTATGCTCAAAGAAACTGCTATAAACATTTTTGATAAGATATAATTTATGCCTCCATAATTGGTAATAAGAAAAACAAATCCCGTGCTTATTAACAGGTAGACGCCCCACACCAAAAAATATTTTAGTGCCTGGAGATGAATTTTACCATCCGTTGAGCCAAATACCCAATTCCTTGCAATGGAAAAATGGGTGACAGCACCGCCGATGGTTCCAAGAGCGCTTGCAAGAACATACCAGCACCCAAAAAATTTAACCAAAATAATAGTGATTAAAAAGTCAGCGGATGTTGCAATTATTGATGAGGCCTGCGCCTTAAGAAAAATAAACATATTTTACAATAGATTAGTTAGTATAACCCCCTGCACTACCAAATTGGTGTAAATCCCTGCAAGCAAGTCATCCGCCATAACGCCCCATCCCCTGGGCAACCTTTCAGAACGGCGGATGAAAAGAGGTTTAGCAATATCAAAAAAACGGAATAACACAAATGCCGTTACAATATATTTTAAATGCAGTGGCAGAAACAACAAGCTCACGCACATGCCCGCCGCCTCATCAATTACAATTTTGCTACTGTCTTTGCCCCAAGCGGCTTCCACTTTGCCTGCAGACCATATACCAATTACAACGATAGCGATCGCTGTAGTGATCTCCAATGAATTGCTACACCCATATTTGCAACCAAAATACCAACAAACACAACACAGCAACGCTGCAAAAGTTCCGCCTCCTTTTAAAAAGCCGATACCCATGCAGCTACTGATTAGCTTGTGTATGGTTATCATAACGCTTCAACCAGGTCTTGATAATAATCTAAACCCAAATGTGTGATGAGATCTTCGCCCATCATATGACGCAAAGTATTTTGCAATTTTATCAACTGTTTGAATATATCATGCTCAGGGCGCAGGCCAGGGGCGGTTTGCGGTGATTTGAAATAAAAGGAGAGCCATTCCTGGATACCGCTCATGGCTGCTCTTTTTGCAAGATCACTGAACAAAGCCAGATCAAGAACAACAGGCGCCGCTAAAATAGAATCGCGGCAAAGGAAATTTATTTTTATCTGCATCGCGTAGCCAAGCCATCCGAAAATATCGATATTGTCCCAGCTCTCTTTGTTATCACCGTGAGGCGGGTAATAATTGATCCGTACTTTGTGGTATAGGTCGCCATACAATTCAGGATTCAATTCGGGCCGGAGTATGTCGTCCAGCACACTTAGTTTTGAAACTTCTTTCGTTTTAAAATTATCTGGATCATCAAGCACGAGGCCATCTCTGTTACCAAGAATATTTGTGGAGAACCAGCCTTTAATGCCTAAGGCGCGTGCATGCAGTCCGGGCGCCAAAATCGTTTTCATTAATGTCTGTCCTGTCTTGAGATCTTTTCCGGAAATTGGAGTGTTTGTTATTTTTGCCAGCTCGATCAAGGCTGGTATATCGCAGGTGAGGTTGGGCGCACCATTGGCAAAAGGCACTCCAAGTTTGATAGCGGCATACGCATAGATCATACTTGGCGAAATCATTGGGTCATTATCGCGTAATCCCTGCTCAAAGTTTTCAATGGTCTCATGCACTTTAGAAGGCTCTATATACTTTTCCGTTGAACCGCACCATACCATAACGACCCGACTGCAGTCATTTGCGTCGCGGAAATTCTCCACGTCATCCATCACAAGTTTGGCGAGGTCGCTTTTTGTTGTCGCTTGTTTGACATTTATACCGTCTAGATTTTTCACATACTCTTTATCGAAAACGGCTTTCATCGGAATTAGTGCCTGCAATTGCGTTTTGATGGAAAGCAACAGACCGGATTCGAGCACCTTTGCTTTGGAAGCCGCTTCAAATACATTGTCTTCATAAATATCCCATCCTCCGAAAACAATATCATCCAAATCCGCCAGAGGCACAAAATCCTTAATCAGCGGGTACCGGTTCTCCGTTCTTTTGCCAAGGCGTATATTGCCCATTTGGGTAAGTGATCCGATTGGCTGGGAAAAACCCTGCTTGACGGCTTCCACTCCTGCTATTAACGTTGTGGCAACGGCCCCCAGGCCAGGTATCAAAATCCCTAATTTGCCATCAGCTCTTTGAATTGTCCCTTTCATAATCATTATTGTAGGTGATTAAATATATTTTCATACATGCAAAAATGTAGTTTCGATCGCATAAGCCGTTCAACAAAACATTTAACCTTCCCTAATTTGTTGCATTGCAAACCCAAATACGCAAACTATTCTAGTTCCCGATACCTGCAACCATTATCTCCACAATATCATCTGCTTTCTCGGTCAGATCAGGAAAAGTTTCTGAGCACAATGGCAACGCAACACCCCGAAAAATTGCCGCAAATAGATTCGCTATCAAAGACAGTTCGGTATTTTTTATTTTTCTAAATTCACCGGTTTCGATACCTTTTGAAATTATCTCCTGAATCATATTCACCTGGTTGATCTCATGCTTTTTTTTAATGTTCATAACTACCCGCATATTATCCATCAGGTCATTTTTAACTACCTGAGAAAGATTGCCCATCCTATTTATTTTGCACAGCCGCACCTTGATGTATGCCTTTAATTTTTCTTTTGCGGTCGGCGCTTTGTCAACCTCCATTTGCGCCATAGAGAAATGTTCAGTGATTTCCTGATCAACAACCGCTTCGAAAATTTCATATTTGCTGGGAAAATAATAGTACAAGGAGCTTTTGCCCTTGCCAATTTCCCTGGCTATATCTTCCATGGTGGTTTTCTTTAGCCCGAACTTTTGGAACAGGGCCCTGGCACCCACAATGATTTCCTGAAACACCACATCGTCTTTACTTGCAACTGCTACCATAACATTTCGACCAATTTCGTATTTTAGTCCAAAATTAGGAGTAATCGGTCCACCAAAAAAATATTCATTTGAATTTGTATGAAAGGTCGTTAAATGATTTGTGCGGGTCATAGCATGCAAATCAATTTAGCGCAGGTAGTTTCACTTCAACGTATTCATTTAATTTATCAAGCTCAACTATTGTAGTGTTCTTGTCTTCACTCTCCCGATACATAGGCACAAATTTGGCATTGAACCGTATTTCTTCAAAAGTATAGGATGTGCGCTGCAGTACGATGTTTGAATAGACATCATCAAATCCGCGTATCAGCACATAAATTTCCACATCGGCAATTTTCATGTCTTCCGAATCAAATCCATATAGTGGGCTGTGCTCATCCAAAGGATGAACAACGGTAAAATTCATTGGCAGGCTGTCTACCCGCTGGCGCTCCAGGTCCAGGGAATAATATTTATATTCTGTCTTCCCATTTTCTGTGAGTTGCAGCCCCATGGTCACTTTCACCTCCACATCGGTGAGCACGTGATTGTCTTTATATGACACGAAACGGAACATGAGCGCTGTCTTGTCCTGGTAAGGGCTTATTAAAGCATACTCACTGAACATCAGAAAAGATTCGGGCTTGGAAAATCGCCCATACATCAAGCCTGTAAAAATAGCAAGCGATAAAAAGCCAGATATTGCTTCAATGGCAGCTACAATATTTGCCATATCACCTACTGGGTTCACTCTGCCGTAGCCCACTGTAGTGAATGTCTCGGTGCTGAAATAAAAGATTTCCTTAAACTTTTGCCATGGCGTCCGGGCAATCATTCCCTGAAATTCCTGTGCACCAACCAGGAAATATAACATACTGAATAACAGGTTCACTGCCAGATAAAACAGGATGATAATAAATATGAATTTCCATCTCGGCATATTCAGCATGTTGTGAAAAATGCTGTAGCGTTCCCACACGGGTATGCCGTCTTTTTTCATATTAAAACTTCCATCTTTGTTAACAAACCTGCCGCCAACACTTGTGGTGCTGGTGCCAAAACCCGTATCGTTATTGATTTTTGATCTGGTGTTGATGCGCCGGTGCATTGCCATAATAAACTTGTTTGATTTGCAAATCTAATTCTCCTGAGCAATTTTTGTATATAGGTTTTGCACAAGCTTGTATAACACTGGTTTATGCCGCCATGGGATGTTATTGAGACTGCCAGGAAAAAATATTTTTCCCTCCAAGGCTTGCTTCAAAATAATTATGCTGCTTTTGCGTTGAATAACTATAAAACTTTTTCAAATAATCCGTCAAAATCCAAAGAACATATGAAAAGTTCTCACATCCCATTTCTTGGTCTTGTATTTTTATCTCTCGTTATTCTGTATGGGCTTATTGCGTTGCTTAGTTGAAATTCCCCTTTATTTTTTATTGAAATTATTTTACACAATATCTTCGCGGCATGGACAATGTTGCGATCAGGACTATTATGCCATCGGATAATGAGCCATTGGCCTGCATTGTAAGAAGCTCACTTGTAGAGTTTGGCGTAACCAGACCTGGCACGGTGTATTACGATGAGACGACCGATCACTTGTACGAATTATTTCAAGTCCCCAGGAGCATTTATTTTGTTGCATTAATGAATCAAGAAATTGTTGGTGGAGGGGGTATCTTTCCATCAGCGGGATTGCCGGTCCATACATGTGAACTGGTAAAAATGTACCTCAAAGCCACTGCAAGGGGATTCGGTCTCGGCAGATTACTTATTGAGAAATGCATTCAGTCCGCTAGAAATACAGGGTATGAAAGGATTTATATCGAATCAATGGCCGAACTGAAAAAAGCATTGGGAATTTATGAAAAATTCGGATTCCGCTATTTAGAGGGTCCCATGGGTAGCACCGGTCACTTTGGATGTGATATATGGATGCTAATGGAATTGTGAGCTGCATCTTAGTTGACTACTCATTGATTATTTGAAGCCCTGCAATGAACTCCTGACTATGAATCTGAAATATCTTGATTTCATAAGTTTTCAAATCTTATTTCATCTATGCAACTTTGACCTTTGGTTCATAACTTTCCTTAAATATTTCAATCACCAACGGTTATGGGCAGATGGAACAATTCCACCTGCATAAAACCCTGATCGTACAGCGGTAATTTTGTAACAATCATGCGTGCATTCCCCTTAGTAATAGTTTTCTTATCTTTTTTATCTAACAGTTTCGGACAAACAAAAGCCAGTGGTTTGAAAATTTACCATCTTACGGGAGACTACTATATTTATACTACCTATGTATCACTTGATGGAGCCGCTTTTCCGGCAAACGGAATGTATCTAGTGACAAACAAAGGCGTTGTTCTTTTTGACACTCCGTGGGACTCTGCACAGTTCCAACCTTTATTAGACAGCATCAAGTTTAAATACAACAAAAATGTAGTAATGTGCATTGCAACCCACTTCCATGAAGACAGGACTGCAGGACTCACATATTACAGACAACGAGGCATTAAAACCTACACGACTAAGAAAACCGATGAACTAAGCAAAAAAAAAA
>DATMMJ010000003.1:0-10380 GCA_035569795.1 Puia sp.
CCTTCCAGCTTTATAAACTGAAAGCCGTGCCACGTAAAATGCGGCTCGAATATTTCCTGTTCACCTCCCTTTAAAATATACGTATCCTGAGCTTTGGCAGCACGCAGGTTTTCGGTATAAAAATTTCCCTGCTTATCCAGCACTTCTGCGTGTGATACAACAATTTTGTCTCCGGCTTTTCCTCTTACTTTTAATACCACCCATCCAACCAAATTTTGACCGAAATCAATTACCTGCTCCCCTTTAGGCGTTTTGAAAATACGGATAGGCTTAAATGTTTCATGTTTTTTGACTGGCTCATTGTACCCAGCAACTAAATTATCGTACAAAAAATGGCCAAGTTCGACTCCGCTCCAGTTTTTATCATCATACCCAGGGAGTGCCCAGCCTGTTTTTTCATCTCTCGCATCAATAGTTTCGCCATTGTAAATCTCTGAGCTCTTGATCGAGCCCGTTGAGGATTTCCAACCTTCATCTGAAACAATATTCTCTGAGCTGCCGTCGGTATATGTTATGGTCAACTGTAAAAGCAGGGCAATGTCCTTGCCATAAACATTATGATTTCCACCCCAGGCAAGATAGCCCCTGTACCAGCCGTTGCCTAGCGTTACGCCAATTGCATTATTGCCCTGTTTTATAAGATGCGTCACCACATAGGTCTGATATTGCAGTCGCTTATTGTAAGAAGTCCACCCGGGCGTAAGATATGCATCACCGATACGATTCCCGTTTATCTGCGCTTCGTACAAGCCATGGGCTGTGATATATATAGTTGCGGAAGCAATTTTTTTAGTGGTTGAAAATGTTTTTCTAAAAACCGGGCTGGATCGAAGTATGGAATCTTCCGTAAATCCCGGTTCAATCCATTTTGCCTTCCAATCGGAGGAGCTTAGAAAAGCTGTTTGAAAAAAAGCAGATGCGCTCCACGCGGATGGCTTGCCGTTGTTATCCCAAACACGGACCTGCCATGAATATTTTTTCCCCGATTGTAAAGCAGTGCCTCCATACCGAACATGCACAGACTCATCCGATGAAACCTTACCGCTGCTCCATTGGGCGGATTTGGGTGCAACGACTTTAATTTCATAGGCTGTTTGTGCAACGTTTCTTTTATCGCTTACTAACTGCCAGCAAAACCGGGGTGCGGCAACATCTAATCCGACAGGGTTAGATAAATTTTCTGTTAGCAGATTTTGTACTTTAAGCTGCGCAAATGAAATGACAGATAAAAAAAGAGGAATACTCGTGAGGGTTTTTCGCATGGCAATCGTTTTAAAATAAGTGGTTATTCCAAAAGTAACTCTAACCGCATTCATTACCATCCTGTACAGTCCTGATTTATTAAAAAGAATTAGGTTTGTGGAAATCAGCCGTCATGACACTTGAAAATATATTCAGGTTAATCACGATAGATGCGCAATCAGTTACCCCAAAATACTTGCAGGTAGTAAACTCCATACTGAATGCCATCAAAGAAGAAAAGCTTGGAAAAGGGTATGTATTGCCTTCCATAAATGACCTGAGCTACGAGCTGGAGATATCGCGCGATACCGGCGAAAGGGCCTACAGACATTTGAAGAATATGGGTGTGATTGGGTCGGTGCCGGGCAAAGGATATTTTATTTCCAATTCGGAATTCAAACAACCACTTAAGATATTTTTGTTGTTCAACAAACTGAGCACGCATAAAAAAATAATTTATGATGCATTTGCCGCCGCGTTGGGACAAGAGGCTGCCATTGATTTCTATATTTATAACAACGATTATTCGTTGTTTAAGAAACTACTTATTAACAAACAGGAAGATTATTCATATTATGTTATCATCCCGCATTTTTTAGAAGGCGGCGAAAAAGCGCATGAAATAATCAATACCATCCCGAAAGAGAAACTGCTGATCATGAGCAAACTGATTCCCGGCGTGGATGGCGCCTATGCAGCCATTTTTGAGGATTTTGAACGAGATATTTATTCTGCGCTCACAAAGGCGATCGATAAATTGAAAAAATACCGAAGCATCAAGATCATTTTCCCGGAATACACGTATCACCCACGTGAGATATTGGACGGTTTTTATCATTTCTGCCAGGATTACGCATTTGACTATGAAGTAATCAGTGCGCCGGAGAACCTCGATATTACCGAAGGCACAGCCTACATAAGCCTGATGGAGGATGATCTGGTTACGTTGATAAAAAAAATATTGGAAAGAAACTTTTCCGTGGGAAAACAAGTTGGCGTTATATCTTACAATGAAACACCTATGAAACAAATTATCCTGAATGGCATCACAACCATCTCCACGGATTTCACAATGATGGGAAAAAAGGCGGCTGAACTGATCCTGAGTAAATCAAAACAGCATATAGCCGTGCCCTTCTATCTTACACTCAGGGATTCCCTTTAGTATCCATCAAAATAAAACCACAAAAAAATGCTTCCGGGTGCTTGTATTATTCGAAAAAAGTTTCAATCTTTATATTTCCAATCTCCAAAACCCTCCCAATCTCCAGATTAACCCCTCCGACAAAGATTTTTATTGATGGTAGTTTCATCGTGATCCGTTGCGATGAATTGATTATTTACTCCGAGCAAAGTTTAGCAATATATTTTCTCCAATACCTGTGGGTCCCAAAGCAGTATTAAAATATTTAAATTACTCGCCATGCTCCCGCATCTTTTGACCTGTGCATCATTAATTGCGATGTCAATAATTTACTCTCATTTGATCCAGAAGAAAAGATAATCGCAATGAAATTGCTTCCTAAATATAAAATTGCAATCCTTGCAATCATTTCCCTGTATTGGGCGCTATGGCTATTTTTCCTAAGGGGCAATTTTTAAGCATTCTTTGTGCGCTGAACACAAGGGTAATGAAATAAGAATCCGAAACTCCGAATAGGAGCATAGCTATATTTTTCATTCTCCATTTTGCCGGGGGGACTGGTGATCAATATTTCTAACCTGACAGCTGTCTTCCCCATTTTTATCCTATCCACAAAATTTATGTACATTTAACTTCAAGACACGGTGATTTTAAGAAATGTGGTTCAGAGTGCAAATAAAAAATCACTCATCGTTGATATTAAAACAATTGTTTGACTGAAAATTTTTGCCGTGCAACAACAATCTAAAATTACTGATACCCAATCAAGTCCACTAAGCAGCCTGGATATCTGGGAGGACGATGTGCTGGAACGCTATCCGGAGCCCGGATCTACTCCAAAGGAAAAAAACAAAGAAGCCTTCAGAAATTATGATGACCCGAAAAGAGAGACGGTGCGGGAATTCTACCGGCTGAACCATACCTATCAGAGTTATGAATTTGTATTGCAAAAAGAAAAACAATTCCTCCAGTTTGATAAAAAGCAAATGCCTGTTTGGGATGCCTTTCAATTTTTAAATCAGTTGGTGGACGATTCAGATCCTGACACTGACTTAGATCAGTTCCACCATTTGCTGCAGACTTCGGAAGCTATCCGCAGAGACGGCCATCCTGACTGGATGGTACTTGCTGGCCTGCTTCATGATATGGGTAAGGTACTATGTCTGTTTGGCGAGCCACAATGGGCCGTTGTCGGTGACACATTCCCGGTGGGCTGCGCTTTCTCTGACAAGATTGTTTATTCTGAATTTTTTAAAAATAATCCTGATATTAGTGATGAGAGATTCAACACCAGGTTTGGTGTGTACGGGCAAAACTGCGGCCTGAAAAATGTGCATATGTCATGGGGGCACGATGAATATGTTTACCACATGGTGAAAGATTATTTGCCCGAGCCTGCTTTATACATGCTGCGTTATCATTCCTTCTATCCGCAACACCGTGAAAATGCATACGTTCATTTAATGGATGACCATGACCATGAACTTTTCAAATGGGTAAATCTCTTTAACCCTTATGACCTGTATTCAAAAAACCCGGTGCCCCCAAATTGGAATGAGCTTCGGCCTTATTATGAAGACCTGGCTGCAAAATATTTGCCTGATACATTGCGGTTTTAGTCTTTCCTCAGTAAAATAATCTAAAAAATCCGCCAGCAGTTATGTTTGGCAGCTTTGAATTTTTACTGGAGATATTTATTTTCAGCGAATGTGTATATTTATAGTTGTGCGTCAACAATCCCATATTTTAAAAACTTATCTGCTTTCAAAATGTAGTCATGATCAAATGCAAACAAAACCTTCTTGTATTCTTGATCGCTTCGATGTACTTATCCCAGGAACTTTCGGCACAACCGCCGAAGCTTTCTGCGCATCAGCAATTGGCGCGGAGCATTTTTAAAGAACTTATCGAGACCAATACTGTTCATTCCACCGGCAATACCACAACTGCTGCTGATGCGATGGCTAAACGGTTAAAACTTGCAGGCTTTGAAGAAAAGGATATACAGGTTGTTGGCCCGCAATTGCTCAACCGCAACCTGGTTGTACGGTTGCATGGATCGGGCAAACGCCCACCCATTTTGTTCTTGGCGCATCTTGACGTGGTAGAAGCAAGGCGCGAAGATTGGTCAATGGATCCGTTTACGCTGACAGAGCGCGATGGCTATTTCTATGGCCGCGGCACGATGGATATAAAGGATGGCGCCGCCATTCTCGTGGCCGATTTTATTAGATTGAAACAAGATGGTTATGTACCCGACCGTGACCTGATACTTGCACTTACTGCTGGTGAAGAAAGTGGCGCTGACTACAATGGCGTGGAATGGTTATTAAAAAATCAACGTGCATTGATCAATGCTGATTTTTGTATCAATATGGATGCTGGCGATCCGCAAATTAAAAACGGCAAAAGAATCAGCCGCACGGTGCAGGCCAGTGAGAAGGCGGTGCTGAATCTAACTTTAGAAGTGAGAAACCCCGGCGGCCACAGCTCATTGCCTTCAAAAGACAATGCAATTTATCGTTTAGCGAATGGTCTTACCAAAATGAAAGTATATGATTTCCCAGTCGAGTTTAACGAAGTAACAAAGTCTTATTTCGCCAAAATGTCGTCATTTGAAAATGGACAATTGGCTGAAGACATGAAAGCGTTTTCACAAAATGCACTGGATGACATTGCAATCAATCGTTTGGCAGCATCCCCTTATTACAATGCCATGATGCGCACCACCTGCGTTGCCACCATGCTCGAAGCCGGGCATGCCATCAATGCTTTACCGCAATCTGCAAAAGCAATCGTGAATTGCCGCGTAATGCCGACAAGCACAGAAGCTGAAATCAAAAATCAATTGACCAATGTATTAGCAGACAGCCAAATTGTAGTTTCTGTAATGACCGGCTTAAAAAATAATCCTGCCTCTGCGCTAACCCCTGAGCTGATACAAACTGTTGAGCAGGTCACAGAAAAACTGTGGTCCGGCATTCCGGTGGTGCCCGTGATGGAAGTAGGCGCAACAGATGGGATTTATCTGCGTGGCGCAGGCATACCAACCTATGGGATCTCCGGTGTGTTTATTGATGTTAATGATAACCGTGCACATGGGAAAGATGAAAGGATTGGTGTAAAAGAATTTTACGACGGCCTTGAATATGAATATCAGTTGATCAGGGCGTTTTCGCAAGGGAAGTGATTTGTTTGGTGAATTGACTGTGTGTATTTATGAGTGCGGAAACCAACTCAAAATTTATCAACAATGAAAAATGTCCTCATTCTTTTGGTTTTCCTTTTTGTTCATATTAGTTTATTTTTCCAAAATTCAAATGAATATGAAGTATATGCTATCCGGTTTGGTAAAGCAGGATTTATTAAACTCTCAGAAGTAGCCGTTGGCGCTTCCGGTAATGACAGTGTTGGTGATTGCTACATGTTTTGGTTGTTAAAAGGGAACGGGAGAAATATATTAGTAGATGCAGGTTTTCTGCTGAACGAGAATAGTAACAGGGATCATTTTTGGAACACCAATAACTATATAAGACCAGACAGTGCTTTACTAAGAGTAAATCTTTCTGCGAAAGATATTACAGACATCATTATCACACACCCACATTGGGATCATCTGGGAGGAATAGTATTATTTCCATCTGCACAGATCTGGATGCAAACTGACGACTATAATTATTTTACGGGAACCGCATGGCAGAAAAAAGGTATTAACGGAGGGTTCTATAAAGAAGATGTAAAACTGATAGTGGCTAAAAATCTTGAAGGGAAACTCAATTTGATCAAAGGCGATAGTATTGAAATCTATCCGGGCATCCGGGTCTTTATCGGGTCGAAGCACACATGGGAATCACAATATGTGCTTGTGAATACAAATACAGATAAAGTAATTATTGCTTCGGATAATAGCTGGTATTATTACAACCTTGAACATTTAGCGTCAATACCACTAAAATATACATTTGATGCAGAAGCTTATGTGAGGCAATTGAGTAGAATGAGAACGTTACAACCAGATGTATCCTTAATCATTCCGGGGCATGACGCGCATGTGTTTTCAAAATTCCAAAAAGTAGCGGAAGACGTGGTTAAAATAAGATAACGTAAAATCTATCCCAAGCGCTCGTTATCATTTTAGGAAACGAAAATAATTGTATACACGAAAATTTTATTTGAGCAGATTTCTAGGTCTAAATAATGCCCTTTCTATGTAGACTTTTTTAGCATGTATTGAACAGCAGGCAAAAGATTTGCGACACATGAAAATAGTTTAGTACCAAATGTTTTTAGCTCATTATCAAATTTGTTTACTTTTATAAGAACCAAAACAGTGTGGCAATGGCAAAGACAATCGCCGCAAAACTTGTTGAAATATTGGAACATGCCGGCGTCACGCGTATACACGGTGTGGTAGGCGACTCGCTCAATGGAATCACAGACGAATTGCGCAAGTCTACACAAATAAGATGGATACATTACCGCCACGAAGAGGCGGCCGCTTTTGCTGCAGGAGCGGAAGCGCAGTTAACCGGAAAACTGGCCGTTTGCGCCGGCAGTTGCGGACCGGGGAATATGCACCTCCTTAATGGATTATATGATGCTCATCGAAGCAATGCGCCTGTGCTGGCGATCGCCGCTCAAATTCCAAGTGAACAGATTGGCAGTGGCTATTTTCAGGAAACCCGCCCTGAATCACTGTTCCGGGAATGCAGCTATTACTGCGAAACGATTTCATCGCCCCGCCAAATGCCTCGTGTATTGCAAATTGCCATGCAACATGCTATTGGTTTAAAGGGTGTTGCTGTTATCAGTTTATCGGGCGATGTCGCAATGCAAAATATAGAGCACGATGAACTGGAACATCCTTTGTTTCTAAATTACCCAAACGTCCGCCCATCCGACGCTGACATGCATCAGTTGGCTTTGCTCATCAATCAATCAAAAAAAATAACCTTGCTTTGCGGGGCAGGTTGCAAAGATGCACATGACGATTTGGTTTTACTCGCCGGGAAAATTTTATCTCCGATAGTTCATGCGCTCAGAGGAAAAGAATGTGTGCAATTTGACAATCCCTACGATGTAGGCATGACGGGGCTTATAGGCATTGCTTCAGGCAACCGCGCTGTTCAGGACAGTGATCTGTTGCTGATGCTTGGCACTGATTTTCCATACAAAGAATGGTACCCTGCAGATTCTAAAATTGTACAAATAGATATTCGTCCGGAACGCCTGGGAAGAAGATGTAAGCTTGATTTGGGGCTTGTGGGTGATGTGAAAGAAACCATTCATGTGTTGTTGCCGTTATTACAACAAAAAACAGATAGGTCTTTTTTAGAAAAATGCCAGGCACGATATCAAGACAACAGAAAAAATTTAGATGCTCATGCAAAAGGTGAAACAGGAAAATTGATTCATCCCGAATATCTTACAAAAGTAATCAGTGGGCAGGCCAAAGCTGATGCTATATTTACTGCAGATGTAGGCACACCAACGGTTTGGGCTGCAAGATACCTGGATATGAAGGCGGGAAGAAGGTTGATCGGGTCTTTCAATCACGGTTCTATGGCAAGCGCTATGCCTCAGGCCATCGGGGCACAATTGGCATTTCCCGATAGACAGGTTATTTCACTCTCCGGCGATGGTGGTTTTGCGATGATGATGGGCGACATTCTAACAATATATCAATATGATTTACCTATCAAGATCGTAGTGTACAATAATGGTTCGCTCGGTTTTGTTGCAATGGAAATGAAAGTGATTGGTATGCCGCCTTTTGGCACCGACCTGAAGAACCCCAACTTTGCAAGAATGGCTGAGGCTATAGGGATCCTCGGCCTACGAGTAGTAAATTCAGACGATGTGCCTGGAGCCATAGAAAAAGCATTGGCGCACGATGGCCCGGCTTTGATAGATGTGCTGACAAACCCAACCGAACTGGCTATGCCTCCCAAAATAAATATTGAGCAGGCCAAAGGTTTTGGGATTTACATGATAAAACAAACCTTGCTGGGCGATGGTGCCGAAGTATGGGATACGCTTAGCTCAAACTTTTTAAATAAATGAGTCAATATAGCATATCCCGATAAGAAATGATCAAAGAGTATATTGAGCAAAGTCAAAGTTCATTCGTTTTTGGATATCACTTTTAACCCACACAGAGGACATTGGCTTTATTTTCTATTATCCAGACCCGGGCACTCGCGCTAAAAGCAGTAGCAATAAAAATTAATGCAACAGCTGCAATTTGCAGGTTTTACTTTTTTTAGGTCCTATTTTTCTCCAATGAATAAGACACAAAACTCCCGAAAGGGGGAACCAATTTCCTCCACACTTACTTATAAGCAATTTTATTTTTCATTTCTTAACCTGCTCAATGATTGAGGTTTTATTCCAAGATAAGCAGCAATAAGATATTGTGGAACACGGTTGACGAGCTCCGGTTTTTCGTGCACAAATTTTCGATAGCGTTTTTTACCATCAAGCATAGCCAGATCGGCGCTATGCTGAGTGTTGTTCATAAATGAAAGTTCTGTGTAGAGATTTTTAAGGGCCATGAATTTGGGCTGCCATTGAAAAAGTTCCTGCATTTTCATAGCCGATAGTTTAAGGATTTGGGTATCCTCCAATGCCTTGATTGCTATATCTGCAGGAGTCCTACTTGAAAAACTTTTGAGATAAGACACCCATTCACCCTGCGCAGTAAAATCAATGGGTATTTCAATTCCGTCATACATTGTATAATGCATCAACAATCCGGAAGTGAGATAAGCTACATAATGGCTGACTTCTCCGATTTTTAGAAAATGATCTCCTTTTGCTATAAAGCCATCTACTAAATATCCAAAAAACAAATCAATTTCTTCATCCGAAAAAGTATCTGTTTTTTTTATAGCACTGATAAGCTTGTTGATCATTTGTATGTAATGCTACTGTAATCATGCCAGATTTTAATAAATGCTTCACTCCCGTCACTGATCCACATTCCGGGGATCAGGTTTTAATCTCAATTCGTACTCTGGCGGCGGCTCAGCACCCAATAGATTGCGCACAAAATAATCCCATCGGCGGCGTGTCATGTACAGTGAATATCTGCCATAACTATGCGGTGTGTTTGGAAATACCACCAGATCAAAATTCTTATTGGCTTTAATCAATGCCTCGACAACAAGCATAGTGTTGTAAGGCGGCACATTGTTATCCATCAGACCATGCGCCAGCATCAGTTTGCCTTTCAGGTTTTTGGCATACACTTCATTTGCCTGCGCTTCATAATTGGATTGGGTAACCAAACCATCATAGCGCTCGCCCCAGTCATCCTCGTAATTCCGGTTGTCGTGATTGCCGGATTCTGATATACCCACCTTAAAAAAATCAGGATAGCGGAACATTGCTGCTGCAGTGGCAAAGCCGCCACCAGAGTGACCCCAGATACCTATGCGGTTGGTATCAATGTACAGGTATCGTTGCGCAAGCTGGCGAATGCCAGTAACTTGGTCGGGCAAGGTGTTTTCAGCCATGTTACCATAAGCCAAATCGTGAAAGCTCTTTGAACGTAAGGGATTGCTGGAACCTTCAATTTCCACCACGATGAACCCCAGCTCACTAAGTGACTGATTATCGTTTCTTGAAGGTGCAAAGGACCAACTGCCAACACTCCCACCCTGCGGTCCTGGATAGATATAATCAATGACCGGGTATTTTTTATTCGGGTCCAAATGGGTAGGTGTGAACATCAGCCCGAATAAATCGGTCTGACCATCATGGGCTTTCACGGTGACTGGTATCGCGGGTTTCCATCCGGTCGCAAGGAGCCGGGAAATATCCATTTTTTCCAGATTGGCGATAAGCTTGCCATCTGTATTTCTTAACACAGAAATTGCTGGGACTTCTGGTCTGGAATAACTGTCGACAAAATATTTTCCAGCAGGCGACAAGCTGATCTGGTGATTGCCATCCTCGGGTGTAAGAAGTGTCATATGCTTGCCATCAAAGCC
>DATMMJ010000004.1:0-4289 GCA_035569795.1 Puia sp.
GCCAACCACAATCATCGGTTTGACTGAATATCTGGCAAAGCACCCAAGATGGAAACGAACTATGTCTTGTTTAATGAAATAATTTGGTTCTTTAATTAAAAAAATACTGCAAGTTTCAATTTTGCAAAAAAAGGCATTCCCGGAGTAAAGCTCATATCATCAACAATTGCAGGTTCATTTTTTAGTCTTGAAAACACTTCGTACTGCGCATCTCTCCACACGGTATTGAACAGGTTCTGGATTTCCATGCCGATTTCAAATTTTTGTTTGGTATAGTTGACTGAGAGGTCTGAGAGGAAATAGCCCTTCGCGACAAGTGAATTATCGCTATTCGCAGGGCGGTCTTTCATATAGCGGCAACTGATCCCCCCATTGATCCCGTGCGGCAATTTCACATATAAGCCTGCTGCACTGTACAAGGGCACAGATAGCGGGAGATAATTACTGCCCTTAGGAGCCTGCGCATCCCATGCTTTGCAAAAATTGATATCAAAATCGCCGTACAGCCAGCGTGTAAATTCATACCTGGCTGAAATGTCAATACCCTCGCGTTTTGTCTTGTCACCCGGCGCAAAAGTCCCGTCGTCTCCATTGTATACAAACTCCTGCTGCAGGAAAAGATACCAGAGACCTACATTGACGTATAATTGGGGAACCGGCTTCCAGTTGATGCCAAGGTCAGTACCGTATGCCGGGGGAAGTACATCTATTCCTTTGTTTTCGGCAACTACTTTTGCGTCGTTGGAATGGAAACCCTTTCCTGTTTTCGCATACACTTGTAACTTTTCATTGAAAGTATATTCAATGCTGATCTTGGGGCTTGCAATGCTTTTTCCAATAGCTCTTAGGGGCGTATTTAATAGATCCAGATAATTGAAATTGAGGTAGTCGAACCTTACTCCCACATCAAACATCCATTTGCCTGTCCTGTAATTTTCATCCAGATAGCTGTTTAAGGCCCATTCCCTCACATTTCCGTGCTGGATGTATTGAAGTACTTCATTATAATTCTTTGTGTGGCTGAGTTCACTCCCATAGATATTATTACGCTGCCATCCGAGGCCCACCGTAGATGTAAGCACGGCATTGTTGTTGAAATAGCTGTGATGGGAAAGCTTGCCATTATAACCGAAAAGGTTTCTGGACTCCCTTTGCCGCAACTGGTCTCCGTTGATGCTGTCATTAGCGAAAAAGGTCTGATCATAATTAAGGTTAAAGAAATAATGCGCATAATAGACCTGGTTCTCCAACGTCAAGTTATCGGATAAAGCGGAGGTAATGCGGGCGATTGCTGTTGTCCGATTTGTGTTCCCTCCCTGAGCACTGTCTATATAACCCCATGTCGTGATCAGGCCTTCATTTACTGCCCTGACGGGTATCTCCCCGGAAGAGCGCCAATCACTACTAAAGGCCGAAAACGTAATCCTTAATTGGCTTTTTGGAGATACTTTGACAATGTATTTCCCAAAGAGGTTTGCCCTATTGAAATGCTCTGCAGAGTTAAATGGGCCATCCGTGTAATAAGCTTCTGCGGCAATGTATGCGCTTTCGCTTCTTTGTTTTGCTTTATCGTTTAAAAGATTTACTGCAGCCATTAACCTACCGGTATTAAATTGCCCGCCTTCTAATTTGACTTCGCTACGATTCAACACATCAGCCGTTTTAAAATTCAGATATCCTGCTGTGGTGAAATCGCCATGGTCACAGTAATAAGGGCCTTTGCCGTATTCAAGACTCGTGACCAGTTCCGGAACGAGGAAGTGCAAGTCGGAAAATCCCTGACCATGCGCGTGAGATACCAGATTAAGCGGCATGCCGTCTACAGATACGCTTACATCCGTTCCGTGGTCTGCGTCGAAACCACGGAAAAAAATATGCTCTGCAATGCCACCTCCCTGATGCTGCATGAGTGATAGGCCGGGAACCAGGCGCATCAGTTCTTGAGCAGAATTCACAGCATGCAGGTTCAGGTCAATACTGCTAATGGTATTAAAGGAAGCATTAAAGGGGAGGGGCTGGATGGTGACAGATTTCAAGTCCACAAACCCGTGCTCCATCTCAATTAAATAAGTATCATTAGACTTTATAATGCCGATGGTTTGGGGTTGAAAACCAACAAAGGATATCCTGAGCGAGTCAGCAGTTTTCGGGGTTCTTAGTTCAAAATTCCCCTGCTGGTCTGCGATAGCAGATTTCCCATTTTCAATATCGCTTATAATGGCATATTCTAAAGGTTCGCGTGTAGCCCTATCTATGACTTTGCCCTTTATGATTTTTTGCGCAAAGCACGTGCATGCAAAAGCCATGAATAGCAGAATCAATATTGTCTTATCCATTTTGTGTAAATAGTAAGTATTTAAAAATGTCTTACTGGCTGAAATGTTTAGAGTGTAAATAATTATAAATTGCCCGGTAAAGATGTTGAGGTGGCACTTCTATGCACGAGACAGATCAGCATGTCCTTTTAAAATGCTGTCCCAATTAAAATAAATTTTATCAAGAAAAAATTTTTACCGGAGATAAGAGGCCTGAGGTGGATGGAAAATATCAAAGCAACGGTCAATTGCTATTCCGTTTGAAGCAAGGATGATTCTTATTGTCGAAATAAATTCAATTTCCGGAGAAGGAATAGTCCCGAAGAATGATCTAGAAGACAACACTTCACTTTTCATGTTTTCTCTTCTTTCCGTATTCTGTTGGTCTTTTTTTTCCTCCTGCAACATTTTTTTCATCATCTGGCATTTGCCATTGCAGTGCATTGTAGGCCTAGCTTTGTTGATACAATTTTTTGCGTAAGAAGCGGTGTTGGCATAATAATCTGCAATAATGAAAATCCTGCTGAAAGTTTGTGTCAGCAACAAAAGCATGAGGAGAATGGCCGCAGATTGCTTCATGCAATGTATTAGTCGTTGATTCTTCAAAGGTAATGTCTGAGGCTCGATCCATCAATTAATTTTTATCTGGCATTTTATTGAGCAATATGAAATTAAGGGATAATATTAATCCGGATTTTTACAGAATTTATTTATTTTGAATAATCCAGCTTTTCCTCGTGTATCTAACGTAGATGGCCATCCACTCAACAGCAATGTTGCGAAACAAAAATCATTTCGTGTTCATGGAATTTAATTTAGCCGTATGCCCCCAGATTTTTTAGTTTTTTAGCCAAACAGGCTTAACTTTAATTGTCACTATTTAAGTTCCTGAATTTAAAACATAATTATTATGAAAAAGACATTTTATCTTTTGCTGATGATTGGTTTTACTGCATGTAGTGTAAAACTTATCCAACCTTGCAACCGGATGTGGATAGAGTTTCAGGAAAATATCCCGGTTATACGTTAGCCGAGCTGAACGAAGGTAAATCGTTATTTGAACACACCTGCACTAGGTGCCACCGTCTAAAAAATCCTGCATCAAGAAATGAAGACAAATGGAAAAAGATTGTGCCTAAAATGATCGACAAATTGAATAAAAAGGAAGGAAGGCAAGTAATAGATGACAAGCAACAGGAAGTAATCTTAAGATATCTGATCACTATGAATGCTGAAGCGAAACATTGAAAATCAGATGAACAAGGCCCTTTTCGATCTTACCATGCTATTCCAATTAATGAAGCTAGTATATGAAGCAACGATTGACTGTACGATATAACAAACTACTTAAGATCGGTCTGATATTTATTTTAAGTGTTTTTGGTTACCGGTCTGTAGCCCAGAACCTGATTGTTAATGGCTCTATGAATTGCGGCATAGTAAGATCTGACACAGTTGCACCAGGATGGTATAAATATGGGGATGAACAACCATATCTCAATACGCCGGACATTAATCATGATAGTGGCATCCTACACTGCTCACCGGGTTGGGTCTGGTGGAGTGGCACACCGGTGGCTTCTCCCGACGGGGGTACCTGGCAGAACGTATGGCGCATTGAAAACTTTGCGCAGACGATTTCTGGACTCTCCATCGGTACAACCTATTATTTCCGTTACTACTACGCCTCACAAGGTATTTCCTCTGGTCCGCTAAGCGTTCCTGCCTTACAACCTTATGCTCCGGATGTGACCATCATTGGCGCGGTTGGATACAGCAACCCTTCCAGCGGCAATCTTTTTGAATGGAATACCTATTCGGGGTCACTGGTCGCCACTTCTGATACCATTACCATCATTTGCTCAGAAGGCAAGTTCGATGGCTACATTGCATATGATGGATTTTATCTCGGAACAAATCAGCCCGATAATTTTTTGGAAGTTAAAACACCGGATTCGGTTACTTTATGCGGCG
>DATMMJ010000005.1:0-6078 GCA_035569795.1 Puia sp.
TCACCATCCCCAATTGAATTATTTTAAACATTTGCACGAAGGTAAAAGCGGGCAGTATTTGCATCTACCATTCACCGGCTTACAGTATCAAGGGAAGCTGGGGGTGTAGCCCCGCTAAAATTGGTTTAACTGGTGCCAAAAGCCTTATTCAACCCGGACTATTGGCTTCCCCTACCATATAATCTGTAAACATATCGGGAGGGTAATTTACAGCAACAAGAAAAAGCCCATCGCCCGGCACTGAAAAATCTGCTTTGGATGCATCCCCATCTTGAATAACCTGCTCAAATGCCGACACACTCAATTTGCCCCTCCCCACTTGGAGCATGGTGCCAACAAGGCCTCTAACCATCCCCCGCAAGAAACGGTTTGCCTGCACATGGTACACCAGGAAGTCATCTTTTTTTTCCCACTGGCTTTTTTTTATTGCGCATTCAAAGGTTTTCACTTGGGTATTACGTTTTGAAAAACTGCTGAAATCAGTGTAGTTCAAAACAGTCCTTGCTGCTTTAGCGAGGTTTTCAAAGTTTAGTGTATAAGGAAAATAATAAGCCCGGCCCTCCAGAAATGGGTTTTTATTTCTATATATATGATATTGATACTCCCGGTTGATCGCATCAAACCTGCAATGGGTGTCGCTTTTCACCGGATGGATATTTTTTACCACAATATCCCCGGGCAGGATAGCATTGATATTATATAGAAATTTCTGTGGGATCGAGCTCTCTATATCGAAATGAAAATAATTCTGTAATGCGTGTACGCCTGTGTCAGTTCTTGAGGAGCCCGTCATCTCTACTTGTTTGCGGAAATAAATAGTGAATGCTTTTTCGATTTCTTCCTGAATAGAATTTGCATTTTCCTGCTTTTGAAAGCCACTGTAGCGTGTGCCTTTGTAAGCAACTTCAAGAAAGTATCTTGGCATATGTTAGAAATTGTGTGTACCCTGCTGTTACCTCAAAGAAACAACCAGAAAAAAACTGCAAAATGACAACATCATTATCTTATCATAGCCTTAAACCGGTTTATATAATAGGAGTCGCTGAGCAATTGCTGCAATTCAATGAAATTTCCGACATCAGAAACATGAACATAGACTGCATCAAATAATTTATATTTCCCCTCATCGGTTTTAAAGACTTCGCTGAGTGCATGTACTTGTTTTACTGAAAAACATTTTACCTTAAAAACATTTCTTGCTGCATTTATTTTATCATCGTCATTTTCTATCATAAGCATTTTGATGCGCAATTTATCAATGTCATAATCTGTTGCAGGGCTTGTGCAATCCTTAGCCAATGTTACTTTGGAAGCTCTCCTTTGTGCAGTCTTCGCCGTATCTTCCCTCACGCTGTCTCTCCGGAAGGCTTGTTTTTCATTATGGATGACAATGGGCTTAACGCTGTCCTTTGGCTGATTCACTTTCTTTGCCACCTCTGGCGCGGCTTCTTTTTTTGCATTATTTTTTTTCGGTAATTCCGTCACCACGGGTTGTACATCAAAAGGTATAATAACGTCTATAGTATCAATGCCTCCCTTATTTAAGACATCCGCAAAAACCAAGTGTAGTGCGGAATCATTTTTTTGTTCCTTAAGCATTTTTACAAAAGAGAGTTTTTTGACAGTCAAAACAGAATCTTTTGCCCGTGGCAAAGGTTGTTTGACAACAGCAACGCTACTTTTGAGCGTATCGATTTTATGAGGCGTTACCTTAGACTTTTCCACCTGCGATATTGCTGGAGTCATTTTATTTTTTGAGGAATCCTTCAAATTCGTCCGAGTAATAGCAGCTAACGGGGAATCAATTTTTACGGGCTTGCTGTTTGTCCCGTTCACCGTTTTTATTTCAGGTTCTTCTTCCACATAGTTGTTATACATGACCGAGGTGTCGTTCACGACGCCCGCCATCAGGCGTGAAAAGGCATCCTCTTTTTTTGTCGGTAGTCCCTTGGCTTTTTTTGAAGCAAACCCCGCAGCCTTATCAGATATCTTCCATTCTGATGTAGTTGGGTTAAAAAGCGCCCATCCCTTTTCTCCTAGGTTTTTTAACTGAAAACTCTGGTCTTTTTTACCGACAGCAATTGAAAATTTTTGCTCCGACCATATGTCTTGGGGAAAGGCGATCCCAATCTCATAAACCGTATCTCTCAGCTTTGGAATCACCAAATACCCGGCATCCGATGAGGTTAAAGCATGTCCGTTTATCGTTGCATAGAAAGGTTGCTTGTTGTCTGCCTGTATCTGGACGAAATAGTCCTGTTGAGCGAAGCAATTTCCCGAACCTAGAAATAATATAACTGCCAAAACGTTTTTGAACATGTAAATCTATTCTGCAACAAATCTAATTAATTGTACTTTCCATTCAGCCTTTTATATAAATTTTAAGCTCCTGATAGCCACAGGCAGCTATCTTTGCAAACCATAAATAGTAAAAATGAAAAAACTACAGTTCTTAATGATTGCGTTGTCATCATGCATTTTTTCAATCGCGCAACCGGCGCAAGAATTAAAGGATGATGCATGGAAGAAAATCTACAGAGCCTCTGCTACAAAAATCAACGACCTTATTCATACAAAACTGGATGTGAAATTTGATTTTGAAAAATCATACCTCTATGGAAAAGCATGGATTACCTTAAAACCTCACTTTTATGCGACAGATTCACTATCCCTTGATGCAAAAGGCATGGATATCAACAAAGTATCAATAGTCAGAACAGGCAAATCAACTCCCTTAAAATTTGACTACGATGGGATGATACTGAAGATCTATCTTAATAAATTGTACAAAGGGGGTGAAAGTTACACGGTATTCATAGATTATACGAGCAAACCAAATGAATTGAAGGCTAGGGGAAGCGCTGCCATCACGGATGCCAAGGGGTTGTATTTCATCAATCCTAAAGGTGAAGAAAAGGACAAGCCAACGCAAATATGGACCCAAGGCGAGACAGAGGCAAACTCTGCATGGTTCCCAACCATCGACAAGCCAAACCAGAAAACAACAGAGGAAATTATAATGACCGTGCCACAGAAATATGTAACCCTATCAAATGGTGCGCTCATCAGCCAGAAAAAAAATGCAAATGGCACAAGGACTGATGACTGGAAAATGAGCCTTCCCAATTCTCCTTACCTTTTTTTTATGGGCGTCGGAGAATACTCCGTCATTAAAGATCATTACAAATCCAAGGAAGTAAGCTATTACGTAGAAAAGGAATATGCCCCTGTAGCACGAAGGATTTTTGGCAACACGCCTGAAATGATTGCATTTTATTCAAGAATAACTGGAGTTGATTATCAATGGAACAAATATGCACAGATTGTTGGCCGAGATTATGTGAGTGGCGCGATGGAAAACACGACATCCACACTGCACCAAGAAAGCGCCCAACAGGATGCACGTGAACTGGTGGATGGAAATAGCTGGGAAGATGTGATCGCCCATGAATTATTTCACCAGTGGTTCGGTGATCTGGTGACTACAGAAAGCTGGAGTAACATCACCCTGAATGAATCATTTGCCGATTACAGTGAGACGTTGTGGAACGAATACAAATATGGCAAAGATGCCGGCGATGCCACCAACTATGCCGGTTTCCAGGGTTATCTTGGCCAGCCGGAAAATAAAACAAAAGACCTGGTGCGGTTTTATTATGGTGACAAAGAAGACGTTTTCGATGGAGTGAGTTATTCAAAAGGAGGCCGCATCCTGCACATGCTTAGAAACTATGTTGGTGATAGCGCATTCTTTAAATCATTGAATTTATATCTGACCACGAATAAATTTAAATCTGCGGAAGCACATAACCTGCGCCTGGCTTTTGAAGAAATTACAGGCCAGGACCTGAATTGGTTCTGGAATCAATGGTATTACGGTAGCGGGCACCCAAAAATAAAAATTGATTACCTCTATGACGACAGCGCAAAAAATGTGCAGGTTATTGTCAGTCAAACACAGGAAGGTGATAAGATATTTAAGCTTCCCATAGCCATTGATGTGTACAATGTTGCCCAAAAAGAGAGACATAAAGTATGGCTGGGAAATAAAATAGATACTTTCACATTCGCTTATTCGACAAGGCCAACGCTTGTCAATGTAGATGGCGATAAAGTGATCCTGTGCGAAAAAAAAGACAATAAAACTCTGGAAAATTTTATTGACCAGTACAAATATGCTGGTTTGTTCTTGGACCGGCGCGAAGCAATTAATTACTGCGCTAACAGACAAGATGAACCAAAGGCAGTGGATCTTTTAAAAAGAGCATTAATGGACCGGTATGACCGCCTGAGGATTTTTGCACTTGAAAAACTGAACCTAAAAAAAGACAGTGTGAAAATGGAAGTAGAGCCTATGATAGCAAATATGGCCAGTAGCGATCCAAAATCTATGGTGCGCGCAAAAGCAATTGAATTACTTGGAAGATTTGAGAAACCAGCGTACGAACCGATTTTCCTCAAAGCGTTGAACGACTCCTCATATAGCGTTGCAGGTAACGCCCTGGATGCATTGGTTAAAATCGATACTACTGCCGCCATTGAGGCTGCGAAGAAATTATCCAAGTTTCCTTCCAAAGGCAAATTGAATACCGTTATTGCCACTGTACTCATTAAATATGGCGATGAAAGCAGCTTTGATGTGATCGCTGATAATTTTGATAAGATTCCTTTTTCGCAAAGTAAATTTGAGTTCCTACAACCATATGCTCAAGTGCTATCCAAAGTACAAAACACAGATAGACTAAAAAGAGGCATTGATCAGATCGTTAAATTCCGCGATGCCGTACCCCATGCATATAAAAATCAAACAGATCCTTATATCAATAATGTAATTCTTAAAGGCATCGCAGACAGAAAAGAATCGGAAGGCTTGAAGGAGCAGTTTGATTACATCAAATCAAAATTACCTTAATGCCGTAGACTAGTTGAAAGCTTTCTGCGGGCTTAAAAATACAAAAGCGATCAGAATTCATCGGGTCGCTTTTGTAATCTGCATATTCTACGAATGTTGAAATCAATCGTTGATACGCAATTGCCGGTGTCTTAGCAACACCCTAACTTACGGCATATATGTACTCAGAACAAAAGTAAATTTATTGATTTCAATCAACTCTGCTTTTTTTCTGTAACTTTTGTGGCCTGCTTTTCGTACAACGAGGAAATAATGTCAATAATCATGAAAAAGATAAATTTTTTGGCTATTCTATTATTATCGGCAAGCTCGATATTTTCCCAACAATTCAACGATTCGAATGCCCAGCCCAGAGTTGCAAAAGATTTTCATTCATTAAAAGTTTTGCATGTTTTTGATGTTTATCTCACGCAGGGAAATGAAGAATCAGTTGCAGTTAGTGCCAGAGATAAAAAATACCTTAGCCAGATTAAAACGGAAGTCAAAGATGGTCAGTTGCGAGTTTGGCATGACGGAGGGAATATTCACGATATGAATACCAGCAAAATGAAACTTAAGATTTATATATCATTTGTCAATTTAGACGAAGTTGACGCGAGCAAAGGCTCGCATGTGTACGCTGTTGGCAATTGGAAGGACAATGAACTTAAGAAAAAACTTTTAAAAGCTAATTAGCTTTGATACATGAAGGCAAAGAAAAAGAAACTCATAACTGAAGAAAAATACGCTGCTTTTTATTTATTAAGATTATAACCAATTCAGTGTAGAAAATATTGGTAAAATATCGAAAAATTAAATAGAAAATTGCTTAATAATTCTGCCGTACTAGAAGCATTGTACGAATTGGCGCTGTCAAACAAATAAGCATAAATGTATTCAGAACACAAGAAAAAAAATTGATTTGAATCAATCTTTATTTTTTATCTTTTACCCACCAAGTGCCATTTAATAGCTGTTCTTCAGGAAATATCTTTAATAAGACTTTCCCGCTAATGTGAAACGCTCTCACAAACCCGTCATGTAATGATTTTATTTCGTACTGGTCTTGCGGATCGTCTGCGTTATCAGTTATGACGCTGCCGACTGTCATCCGGTCTTTCACGGCTTGCGTATCAATTTTTTTCCACATGAGAATGAGAAGGGGTATAAAAGGGGGAAGAAATTCA
>DATMMJ010000006.1:0-6940 GCA_035569795.1 Puia sp.
CGGCCTTCGCCCCCGCCCTTGTTCCCTATTGGGGCAATATGAGGACAATTGTTTATGGAAGTATTGACAATACCCAACCGGGTCCCCCAACCGCATATTCCGAGGTCCCGGCTTCCCCGTTCTTCAATATGGTAAAACACGTTTACGATGTCTCACAAACATTGACCCCCGACCAAAAAGCCCAGGCTATCTTTTGGAGAGATCTTCCAGGTGTTTCTACTGCCGGCCACTGGGAAAACATTTTACTACAGGTACTGGTACAGACGAATTCCCGTCTCGATAATGCGGCTATTGCCTATGCCATGACCGGGGCATGTTTTAATGATGCGGCCATCAGCGTTTTTAAAACAAAATATACCTATAATCTTGTACGCCCTATAACTTATATACGGAGTGTATTGGGATTTACAACCTGGAATTCCCTGCTGACAACACCCAACCATCCGGAGTACCCATCAGCACATTCTGTTGTTTCCTCAGCTACTGCAGAAGCATTTACTGTGGTGTTTGGAAATATTGGCAGTTTCACTGATCACACCTGGGATTATTTGGGTTTTGCACCCAGGACTTTTAGTTCCTTCCAGGCAATTGCACAGGATGCTGGCAATTCAAGAGTATTCGCAGGCATACATTACCAACCTTCTGTTGACACCGGATTAATGCAGGGGAAAAAAGTGGCGGCAAATATTATAGGAAGACTGGGATCACACCCGGGGAAAGGAGATTATTAAATCAAAAAAGAGAATGCTCTGATATTTAAGGCAGAGCATTCTTTCTTAAACGCTTTGGACATAAAAGAAAACGACAAGTTTCTATTACCACACTTTTCCCGATTATTTGGTTGCGCTGCAAACCAAAGGGAAAAATAAAATGGTACGCGCTTATATGCTAACTGGTTTTCAATATATAGGTTGTACTCCTTCCTCCCGCTTCTTCTTTCTTCAGTAATATATCTTTTGAAAGCAAGAGACGCACTTTACATCTTCATCCGTAACGTTACGGGTTGCTCATTAAGAATGCGATGAAGTGGCAGAAAATCATACCATACATTATTATATCAATTCTTTTGCTAAATGCTGCATTGGGGTGATTAAGCGATATCTGGCATCAATTCTTTACATTTAACTGGGCAACCGCAGTGGTTTTCGGCTGACGTTTTTCAAATTCCACCAAAACGCAATGCGGAGCGTTAGCGGCGATTTTAAACTTCACAATTGGACGAAAATTTAAATACTTTAATTAAATATTATGAAGAAGAAAAATCTAACCTTCTCCAACTGATTGATGATTTCGTTAAAGAACAAGAATATGAGTTTGCTGATTATCACTCTAAAGCCCTTAGACAAGTTAACTATTCGCTTCAAACTTTATATAATATCGACGACAGGCTTTATGATGAAAAAGCTGCTAGATTGAAAAATATTGCTTATATGGAAAAGCTTATGGAATCAGAGTCATCAGAACTTATGAAGAAGTCTTTGACCAAAATTATACAAACGGAAAAAGACGGGTTGGACAAATTAAATCAACTGCCTAAGCTTAATTTCTCTTTTGGCAATGCCACTATATTTAAGGACACCTTAAAAAATTTAGTCGATAAAGAAATAAAAAATTTCAATTTAATCCTCAATAAAGCTGACAATTTGATTTTAAAATTTAGCTACCACAACAAAAAACTAAAAGTAACTTTGCCATTTGTCAAGCAGCACATAAAGAAATACATACTACACGACGACACTTTAAATAAATTTTTAAATTTAGGATTCATGTTGACCGACAATAATTGTGCCCTTATTTTAAGATTGACGGGCAAGAAAGAGGCAGTAATTGACAAGCTGAAAATTATTATATCAAAAATTGTTTTTGAAGTTTTCTGGTTTAAGAGCTTTGACAACGAAAGTTATATTCAGATTACTGACAAAGACCGCCGCTAACATATTAGAAATGCGGGCAATTGAATAACTTTCTTCAGCTTTTGGTTCTTTGCTTCATCATTTGAATTGGAGGACCGAATTCTAGCGAGCGAAAAATCTCAACTTGATCAGAAAAAGAATTTTCCACAATGCAATAACAATGGAACAAAAAGATGTAATGGAGATATACTGTAAGTTGAAAAACTCAAACGTAAAAATCTGGATTGATGGTGGCTGGGGCGTTGATGCATTACTCGGCAAACAAACACGCGTCCATAAAGATTTAGACATTGCGATTCAACAAAAAGATATATCAGTCTTCCGGAACCTATTGGAAACGCTAGGGTACAATGAGATAAAACTTGACATTGCACGACCACACAACTTTGTGGTGGCAGATGATTGTAACCGGGAGATTGATGTTCATGTAATCGTTCTCAATGATAAAGGAGATGGCATATACGGGCCCGTGGAGAATGGAGAGGTGTATCCCGCAACTGCATTGACTGGAAGAGGAAGAATTGGAAATCTAGACGTCTGCTGTATCTCCCCTGAATATGTGGTCAAATTTCATAGCGGATACGAGGTGAAAGAAAAAGATTACAAAGATGTTTTGGCCATTTGCAAAGCCTTTGATTTGGATATCCCGGATGAATATATACATTTAAAGCAGCCGCTGACATAGAAGAGAACCCAATTAGATGCAGTTGAATTATTAGATTTTGTTTTATCTTTTCCCTTCAAAAATAATCTGATGAAAAATCTTATTAGTCTTTGTTTGGGTTTTCTCATTATTCACCATTATTCTAATGCGCAGGATAGCACTTATGCAGAGCGCCTTGGATATCCCAAAGGTGCAAGAGTGTTGATATTGCATGTAGATGATGTAGGCATGAGCTTTGATTCCAATGAGGGTGCAATACAGGCTATGACAAATGGTATGGCAACAAGCTGCAGTGTGATGCTGCCGTGTCCCTGGGTGCCTGCATTCGTCCACTATTTAAAAAAACATCCACAAACAGATGCAGGACTTCATCTCACCCTCACCTCTGAATGGAGCGAATACCGTTGGGGCCCTCTAGCCGGAAAGACTAATGTGCCGGGGCTTGTTGATAGTGAAGGTGATTTGTGGAACAATGTGCCCGACGTGGTGAAACACGGGACTGCCGATGAGGTTGAAAAAGAAATTCGAGCGCAGCTGGACCGCGCAAGAACCATGGGATTTGAACCTACGCACTTGGATTCCCATATGGGAACCTTGTTTGCCTCACCTGCGTTTCTAGAAAGATATCTAAAAGTGGGGATGGAAAACCATATCCCTGTCATGCTGCCAGGCGGCCATGACTATCTGATTCAATTGCAATTACACGCTGCTGACGCGCTGATACAGCAAATGCGCATGCTGGGCAAGTCCTTGTGGAATGCGGGTTTACCTGTGCTGGACGACCTGCACAATTTTAGTTATGACTGGGCCATGCCTGACAGCACAAAAATGGATGATAGCAAATTGAGACAGTTCCGAACAACAAAATATATCGAGGCAATTAAATTGCTTAAACCAGGTGTTACCATGATGATTATGCATTGCACTGCCCCCACCGAAGTCTTTTCGCACATTTCCGACTCAGGTCCATTGCGCAAAGGGGATATGCTTGCAATGACCGACCCGGCATTTAAAAAAGCATTGCTGGATGAAGGTATTATTCTGACCACATGGCGGGAACTAAAGCAAAGAAGAATGAAAACTTACCACCTTTAAAGTAATATCATCTCGGGAGTTGTATCGAGTTAAATAAACTACCAGTAGTGCATATCAAAATACGCAATAGGGACCCATTTAATGAAAAATCCTGGCTGCTTTTATTGGTGTGCAATGCTCTGATAATATTTCCACGGTATTGCCTATTTTGACAACTACTATACTGCAACGCTGATCCTCATCAAAAGGAGTGCCTCTGTAAGTGCCTTTTCCTTTCCAGCGGGTGCTTGCGATGGCAGTATTGCCGCTCAAGGTGATTTCAATTTCTGAACGGCTCATGCTTTGCAACGCATAGGTAGCTTCACCGGCTGTAGCAACCACACTATCTCTGCTGAATAAACCACCGGTCTGTGTAAAGTAGACATACAAAGGGGAAAGCACCGAATCAACTTTTTGCAGGTTCTTGGTTCTCCATCCGTCATCAAACTGACGGATCACGTTAATTACTTCTTCAGTTGTAAGCGGAATTTGATCGTTTTTGCATGACTGTGATGCGATCATCACAAATAAAAAAGACACGATATATTTTTTCATATTTCAGAAGGCATTTACGGCTGGAGGTTATCAAGCCAGCGTAAAAAGGTATGGGTTAAATTTTTTGAGCCTCAAAGGTAAGCATTTTCAGGGTTATTTAGGTAGATAACGCTTACGCCTATCTGAAAAATGAGGGGCCATCATTTAAGGAGTCAATCTCAAACAAGCCAGAATTGAAAGTTTCCCTTGTTAATTCCGGGTGGAGAGAAGAGTCTTTCAAAATTCATTTTCTCATACATTTGCAAAACTTTGATTGCGCAATAATAAAGTTGTCGTTGTACCTGCGTGGTGGTGCCCAGGCTTCACTTTGGATCAGAACCACTGGCATGATTCAATGGATACGCTGGAGGAACTGAAAGCGGCAAGACAACCATCGGGTGTAAAATCACGTAATAACTGTTTAATTTAGTCTATAAATATATCGGGACAAAACAAAATCAAAAGACAACATGAGAAAAACAAATCTGCAGGCATTCTATTCGTTTCTGTTTTTTCTTTCTGTAGCGGCCGCGATGACAGGTTGTGCGAAAACCGGTATGTACAGTACTACTACCGCGACAGCTGTGAGCTATCTTACAGTTATGAACCTGGCTCCCTATGGAGATTCGGCAGATATTTATTTGAACGGGACCAAATACCCAGGAGCTCCCTACCCTGTTGGTGTTTTCTCCACCTCGTATTTTAAAGTAGCGAGCGGCAATTATGATGTGCAGTTCAAAACCCCGACTTCCGACAGCCTTTTGGCATCGATACCTTCCTCGGCATTCGATTCGCTTGGATTGTATACCCTTATACTTTACAATGACAGCACTAAGGGCGTTGTGAACGCAGCTAAAATAAAGGATAATCTTTCAAACGTACGACCCGACAGTGCCTATTTTCGTTTTTTCAATATGAGCCCCGATATGCCGGCAGTAGATCTTTATATTGATAACGCAAAAGTCCAGGCAAACAGAACTCCCGCAGATAATATTTTGAACAGTTTGTATAATAATTTCCAGCCATTCCTCAATGGATACTATACCATTGAGGTCAAACAAGCGGGTACAAATAATACAGTAGGCACCGCTTTGAACGGATCGCTTCTACAAGGACAGATATACACGATTTTTTTAGAAGAACTGCATGCAAGTTCAGGTAACACATTCAACCTTTATGTATTGCAGGGAGCTCAATAAACTCACACCTGGCATTTGTGATAGCAACAGAACCGATGGATTATTGAGTTAACGACCATATCCATTTCAAAGCATATAATACCTTTATTGTTCTACAATTTTTTTGCAGCAAACAATGTCCACGGATATGAATACATGTTTTTCAAATATAATGATTGCCATGCATACTCCGGGTGCTGTTTGTAAAAATCATTTCCAATAAAACTTTTGCCACAGGGATGGCCCATGTGGGCCCAGAACTGCATTTTTCCTGCAAGCACAGAGGTTGTTACCTTTCCCTGCACTGCGCCCATCGGATCGAATGGCTTACAATCCCATTCGGGGCAACCAATTGGGTCTTCTTCTATGTGCCCACAGATAACACAACGGTTGTTCGCATTTTTATTTTGCAGTGCATCTTTATGATCCCCTTCTACCTGCTTGCCAGTTTCGATATCCAGTTTCCCTTTAAGGTCAACAATCACTAGCTGTTCCATCCGCAGTTTTCTTGCATTGGGGGAAGTGCTGGGATCACTGGGGTTGAATGTAGTTTCATTAGCAATCAGTTCGGGGTCGCTCGCAAAGTTTGAACCGATCATGGCTGTGTCTTTACTTCTCCATACCCGGTAATATTTCAAGCCTAGTTCTAACTTTGCCACTTCATTTGTTTTAGTATCTCCGATCAGCCAGTCGTTGGCATACCCACCATTATTGCCTGTAGTAAATATTTTTATCACATCGTCAATGCTATTAGAATATTGGGACGCTTTTCTGGCGCGCACAAATTCTGGTATCGCCGTGGAATCAAAACCCCGGAATTGCGTGATGGTTGTTTCTGTAATCAATATGCCGTTTGCCGCAATCACGAAATCATCGCCGCTGTGAATGAAGCCAGGCATGCAATCCATTATCATGTGGTTCCCTGCTGTCGGGACAATATCCGCAACCACGTTCCAGTGCTGCCCCCAGATGTATTCTGTCCAGTTGTTGTGGGCCATCACAATCTTGCCATCCTTGGTATAACTTCCTGTCGCGATAAAAGCGCTGCAATTGCCAGGTGCTTTGTTATCACCGCTGTGGGCTTTGGCGGCATTCATCAATTCAGGCACATAATAAAACGCCAGTTCTTCCAAAGCGTTATATGCCGCAATATCTAGGCTGTCGTAATTCTTTTTTTTGGCCCGCAATCCGCTTACTATCCCATTTATCTCATCTTGGTATTCCCGGTCAACCTTATCCCACAGAAAGCTTTTTGCCGCGTTTCGGTAAAATTGCCAGTCATAGTGGGTTTCGTGTTTGAGCCAATATGCAACGGCCTGGATGGTGGTATCAATCTCATTAGCCAACAAATAGCCATGCTGGTATCCGATAGTTCTGGGAGAACCTTCAAGGTGCACATAAATCCATCCAGCCTTGTCTTCCCGGGAGGCCTTTGCCATTCGCGGATCATTATTTGCATACGAAAAAAAAGTTGACGACAGCCCTAAAAATACAATGAAGAAAAATCTCATGTGTTTATGTTTTGGTTTGTGAAGAATCATAAGCAAATAAAGTTAGTGATTTTTAATTACTGATTA
>DATMMJ010000007.1:0-2675 GCA_035569795.1 Puia sp.
TCCTGAATACTTTGCTTTCGCCGGGTGCTAATTCAACTTTCCACGTCAGGACACCTGTTTGCGCATTTAGGGTAGCACCGCTCGTTTCCAAAAGCTCCGCTTCAATCTCTTTATTGGAGCTGACAGGATACTGATCTTTGAGCATCATCTGTATTTTTTCCTTTTTATTGTTTTTTACGGTGATGTCGTAAACAAAAACTTGTTTCTTATTGCTGCCTAAAAATTTTACGCTGCTGTAATCGGTGACCTTCTCTCTTTTCACGACCACTCTCTTATCTTTACCAAGTGTCAGGTTCAAGGTATCCAACGTGGAGTTTGGATCAATATAAGTTTTGCCGATGTAGGTGTTCTCAAAAATAATATTTGCTTCGCCGGGTAGCAGGTTTAGTTTTTCCCATGCACTTACTTCGGCCAATAAATAACTATCGTGGTCTAATTTAGGCACAGCATAGTATTTACAGAACACAGGTACAGCATATTGTTTCAGAACTACCTGCTGCTCTTTGCCATTGCATGGCACGTCATATGGTATATCAATATTAAAACTTACGTTCATCTGGTTTTCGAGCACTGTCACGTAATCGTCGAGCTCATCTTTCAATTCAACAATCACTACTCCGTTCGCACCGCGAGACCCAAAGGCAGCAATTTCCTTTTGATCTTCTAAAGCATGAATGTTTTTGATCGCACGTTGGTCTATTTTCCCGAATTCGGCAGCGCTCATTTGTTTGCCGTTAACAATGTATAATGGATCGTCATTGTCAGCTGTGCTTTCTGCTTTTCCTTTAACGGCATACCCTGTAACGACCATATCTTTCAGATTACCAGGCTTTTCTTTTCCCAAGGAAATTGGGTTAATGGAAGATATTGAGTTTTGCATCAAGAATTTATCCATCTGGGCAACAGGATTAATGTATTGCAGGAACCAGGTTCTCAGCACGGGGGCGTTGCCACTTTGATTAGGCACCGAAGTGGATAAGGTAAGCTGCACCCCCTTCCAGTCAATGCCCGAATATTGCACCAGTTTGGCTTTATAGAAAAGCTGTAGCGGTTCGCTAATCTTGTCTGCTTTGATATCGTATGCAGGGTTCCAGTAGGCGGTGGGAGTAATATAGGATATTGTAAAATCACATGTGCCTGCCATTGCGCTCAACAATTGAAGGATCAATTTCCCCGATGTTTTCGTGTTCTTTCTCTGTTCTTCAGCGAGTGCATTCCGCAATTTCTCTGCCTCTGCATTCCACTTATTTTGTTTTTCTTTATAGTTGCTCAACTCATTTTGTAGTTCCAATGACTTTTGTTTGTAATAATCCATCATCTTGATGAGCTCGGCAACACTTAATCCCGTTTGAGTTCCTCTTATCTCTTTATTGGCTCTGAGTAAATCAATCAGTTCATTGTCCGCTTTTATCAGCACTTCTGATTTCTCTATTTCTTTATTAAGAACAAATAATGAATCATCCATCTTTTTTTCAAATGGCGATCTTATTTCTGGCTTGAGATACTCTTTTGAGAATTCTATGGACATGACGGTGACAGCCCCGCCGCAATGAATCTGTATGCTATTGATATCGATATTGTTACTCAGATCATCTATCACCAACTCGTTATTGCCTTGTATTAAGGTAGCTTTTGCCGTGTGGCTTAGCTCAGCCGCATTCCTGTAAACAGTTGCTGATTTTAGAACAGCAGGGACGATATTTTTTTCATCGCCAGCAAAAAGAGGAGATGTTGCAATTGTCGCAAATGCGAGAAACAACATTAGAAATTTCATAATAGTTGATTTTTAATAAAAAGATTTTTAACCTGATGCATGAACTCAGGTATTTACATAAAAAATCCTTCTTAGAAATTAAGAAGGATTTCAAAAAAATCAGTTTTCGGTGATATTTTAACCCTAGTTGCCGGAAGTCCCAGTCAAACGGTAAACGGTCAGATGCAAACTGACCAATCGGCGTTTTGTGCTCATTTATACAATTTGCTATAATACTCATCAGCCATCCGGCTGGAGTCAAACTGATAGCGAACATCCCGCATGCCATTTTTTGCGATCTGTCGCCATGTTTCGTAATTATCGTAATACAGTGGCAATATCTGATTCAGCAGAATCGCATATAACTGATCAAGATCGTATTGGTCTTGCTCCTGCACACTCATGCTCGCATAATCTGCTTTCGGAACAACAAAACCGTTATTCCCATGATTAATAAATTCAGGTATCCACCCATCATCCGTTGAAAAATTCACCGCACCATTCATGGCAGCAGTCATGCCGCTGGTGCCTGATGCTTCGCGTGGCACACGTGGATTATTCAGCCAACAATCTGCGGCTTGCTTCATTCTTTTTGATAACGCCAATTCGTAACCAATTACAACGGCAACATTTTTATACCCCTTGCTCAAATGGACCAAATGATTGAAATCGTTGATGGCTGGATAATCCATCGGGTATGGCTTGCCTCCCCATATTATTTGGACGGGGTATTTTGTGCTGCTCGTCAGATCATTAAATCGCTTGATGTCTCTTGTTATTAATTCCGCGCGTTTGTACCCAGCAAACCTTCTTGCCCATACGATCGTAAATATATTCGGGTCAAATATTTTACCTGTTTGATCGGCAACAATTTCAAATGCTCTTTTCTTTAAATATTTTTTTCTGTCATCCCACCAGTAAT
>DATMMJ010000008.1:0-7513 GCA_035569795.1 Puia sp.
AGGCAGCGCAATAGAGTTGACAGCCATCGCGGCTTTTATTGCCGCAGCCTATAAAATTATCCCGGGCATTGTGAAGATATTGAATACGACCGGACAGGTAAAGGCCTATGAGTTTGCCGTTTATGGCATTGCCCAGGAAATAACCCAAATCAAGAAGCAAAAGGGAATCCACTTTGATAAGATAAATTCTATATCATTTAATAACATTGAATTCAGCTATAAGAAAAATTCAGTACTTGCAGATTTTAATCTCAAGTTAGAGGAAGGTGATTTTGTTGGTATATCCGGACTTTCGGGTAAAGGCAAAACAACGATTGCCAATTTATTATTAGGCTTTATGGAACCTGACAAAGGATCCGTCTCAATAAATAATAGACAATGTAATGCGAAGGAGAGGCAGCATTACTGGAATGATATCGCCTATGTAAAACAGCAGCCCTTTTTAATTCACGATTCTATTCTAAATAATATTGTTTTGGGTGATGAACAATATAACAGATCAAAACTAAAGGAAGTATTGAGCGCATCCGGTCTTTCAGCGCTTGTAAATAAATTTCCTGAAAGGTTGCAAAAAATCATAGCCGAAGGCGGGAAGAACATCAGTGGTGGACAAAGGCAAAGGATCGCGATCGCCCGGGCTTTGTACAAAAATGCAACCTTAATAATTCTGGATGAGCCCTTCAATGAATTGGATGAGGGTTCGGAGCAATCTATTGTGGATAGCTTCAGATGTTTGGCAAAACGTGGTAAAGTAGTCATGCTTATCACGCATAACAAGAAAAGCTTTTCTTTTTGCAATAAAATTATTTCTTTAGATGAATAAGAACGAGAAAACCTTTGTAGTTCTTTCTCCCGGATTTCCGGCAAATGAAGCCGATACCACCTGCCTGCCATCTCAGCAGTTATTAATTAAGGCCATTAATAAAAATTCCCCCTGGCTGAATATAGTTATACTTTCGTTCCGGTATCCTTGTCTCAATGCAACATATCGATGGAACAATAATAAGGTGGTAGTTTTTGGAGGATTGGGCAAAGGAAAAATTTTCACCTTTTTAACATGGTTTCGCGTCTGGAAAACATTAAAGCAATTGAGCAGAGATAACGGTATTGCAGGCATCCTCAGTTTTTGGTGTGGCGAATGCGCTTTGGTTGGCAAATGGTTCGGGCAAAGACATAATATCAAGCATTATACATGGATTTCTGGACAAGATGCAAAAAAGGGCAACGTATACGTAAAATGGATCCGCCCAAAACCCAATGAATTAATTGCAATGTCAGATTTTCTTGCACGAGAGTACTATAAAAACTTTTTAATCCGCCCCGCATTTATTATACCTATTGGGATTGCCCCTGAATTGTATAATAGCCAACAACCGGAAAGAGTCATTGACGTAATGGGCGCTGGCTCCCTAATTCCACTGAAGCAATACGATCTGTTTGTCCGGGTCGTTAAAAAATTATCTTTTCAATTCCCAGCCATAAATGCCGTTATATTCGGCAATGGGCCTGAAAAGAAAAACTTGGAAGCTCTGATAGCTCAACATCATCTTGAAAATAATATTTCATTATCCGGCGTGGTGGACCACCCGGATTTGCTTGGAAGCATGCAGCAAGCAAGAGTATTCCTCCACACTTCATCTTATGAAGGATTTGGTGCAGTTTGCATAGAAGCATTGTACGCAGGCGCACAGGTTGTTGGTTTTTGCCGCCCGATGGATAAGCCTATAAATCGCTGGCATATTGTAGGAACGGAAGAAGAAATGTGCAATAAGATTCAGGAAATATTGCAAAATACGCATACGTCCTATCAGCCCGAATTACCTTTTTTGATGAGCGAGACTGCAAAAGAAATGATGTCATTGTTTGATTAGATCAAAAAATCAATTCTGGAAATTCTATTCTCACCGCAATGAGTTCACTAGTAAAACTGCCTTTTCATAAACCATGCCTGCTGTATATCTGGTGAGGCAGTGCGTATCGCCATATTTGCAGTGTTCTCTCATGCAAGGACCGCATGCAAGATCAGAAGAATCAAGAAAAAAACTGCGCGACCCCAAAGGCCTTGCCCAATCACTCCTGGTAGAACCAAAAAGAGCGAACGTAGGCACGTCTGATACCCATGCCATATGCATCAAGCCGGAGTCCTCTGACAAGACAAGCCTTGCGAGTTGAACGATCACAAAGGCTTGCGAAGTGGTGGTTTGTTTAACAAGATTGATTAGCTTTTCGCCTAATTGAGATTTCAAATAATCTGCTTTTGATGAAATGCCTTCCAGCCCCATTATCACAAACTTAGTCTTAGGAAATTGACTGAGCCAATGATTTGCAAAACATACGTAATTATTTATGGGCCAATTGCGGGTTTCGAATGCTCCCGCAGGGTTGAGTATGACCAAATCATCATCACCATTCCAACCATTTTTTAGCAAAATATTGATGCCATCTTTTTCATTTCTCAGTTTGAGGTTAGAATTTGCAAAACAGTCCCCAAGGCCAGATGCTTCTATGGTGAGCCGCGTCCGCTCACCAGCAGAAACGGGAGAGAAGCGGTCAAATTCAGACCAGGCTTTTGGCATCAAGGACTTTCTGATAAACCTACTGACAATATTGTTTTGCAGGTCAATCACGACATCATATCCATTGAAAAATAACGTCGGTAATAACAAAGAGGAATAAAGCAATTGCCTCTTATAATTACGGCCTCCCCCGATGGAATAAATCTTATTGAACAAAGAAGTATTTGAGGGGATATCAACACATTCTTTTCTTGAAAGCAAATCCAATGTGGAACCATCGGGTAAGCAATTTTTTAGTTGTCTCAGATAAGGTAAAGTAATGATAACATCTCCCATCGCCTGGAGTCGGATGGCAAGCACTTTGCAAGTTGACCCGGCTTCTTTCCACGGTTTTGAAGAGATGCTTAATGATCGATAGCTGAGTTGCTGATCCTTACTCATGTTTTTTCAGATAGAAATTCTTCATTCCCAGATAACTTTCTTGCTATGAAAATTAATACAATTAAATAATAGGGGATATAGGAGCGGTCGCCAATATCAGGATATAAAAGGAATCTTAAAATCATTATTAAGACCAGCATCAAAGAAAATATCTGGTCAAAACCTAAGTCTTCAAACAACGGAGTTGTGCGCCTAATGAAAAGGGATAATACCATTCCAAGAAAAGTAATTATCTGCGAATGGTACAAACTGTTTATAGCATTGCCTAACATTAGTCTGATGTACTCTCTTGGAATAAAAGTAGAATGAGATCCATGAGATATGCTTACATAGTTAGAGAATGAGTTATAATAAAATATGCTCCAGCCATAATTGGTCACAAGTGCAGTGATTGAAAAATAACAAAGCACTAATATTGCGATCATGCCCCAATATTGAAATATAGCCATTTTTTTAAGCGGTTTGTTTTGAAATACGAGAAAGCCAACTATTGCGAGGCATGTTAAAATATTATCTATCCTTGCAAAAACAGATCCGACCATGAAAATAAGCATGAGTAGTACATTCTGCTTTTCAACCACAAAATAGAATAAGGATAATACGAGCAGGGCTGACAGGCCATCAGGTGTTGATAATTTTGCGACTCCAAGCATTGGCGTTGAAAGCATTACCAGCAGAGATAACCAAGAAGCAAAGAAAATATTCAGATATTTTTTAAGCCAGTATAATAATAAAAAGCCAATCAGCAGGTAAGAAAAAATGGAGGGCATTATGGTAGAAACTGACAACGAAAAACCTGCTTTGTAAAAAAGATAGGCAAAAGCTATGAATAGTGGTTTTACAACATACAGCGGCAATTGATTATGGAATGCAACCTTATCCACTTCCATCTGTTTTCTGTATGGATTGGAAGAGTCGGTTAAGTTTTTATAATATTGAGCCGGCAGACTTTGCTTTGCAAAATAGTATGACTGCTCATGCACACTATCTGCTTTTATGTTATCATATTCCAGCACAAGTGCCATGTACGGTAGCATATCCCAGTTGTATTCAGGTTTCCTAAAGGAATATAAGCCTGCGAGAAAAATTACAAAACAATATAATGCTGGCAACCAAAGCAACATCCTTTGGCGAAGCGCATATTTTCCAGTATCAGTTTCTATTGCAGCCATCTAATAATACACTTTTGTGATTAGTCAGAAATTGCAAAGGGGAAATCAGCTTCCGGATAATATTTCCTTATTTCATTCATTAATCCCGGCAAATCTCCCGCTACATATTTTAAAATGCCATTGATTTTTATTTTGCTAAAATTGGCTGAAGAAAAATTCAGCTTTATCATTTGGCTTTTTAACTCACCGTCGAATAGCCTGATATTTCCCTTTTGCATAATCATTAATATATCTTCTGGTTCAATAGAAAAAAAATTGTCTAAGCTATTTAATCCTTTTTTCAACTTGGTAATTACAATGTCTGCTTGCTGCGACTCGCTGATATTGCCAATGTCTCTCAATCTCCATACTGTGGCGGCTTCCGTTGTAAGAGTATTGAATAGTTCTGCGTCAGTCAGCATCTTTTCATTTCTTGCGAGCCTTATATGCTCCCATATGTTCCAGCTTGAGGTAAGCGTAGAATCTGAACCGAAAATAATTTTTGTTTGCTCTTTAATTAAATTAACAGATGCTGTTTTATCCAGCAAAAAATAATTGGAAGCCGGGCACCAAACCACTGCGTGGAAATGAGCAGCCTGGGTTTCATCCATCGCCACACCGTGAATGCCTATTACATTTTTTTTGAAAAAATTCCATTTAATAAGCTCGTCAATTTCTTTATGTGAAACTTCATCTTTTCCTTCTCCTATGTGTATTGAAAATGGCCATTTATTTTTTAAGGGGTTATTGATTTTCCATTTCCATTTTGTTTCAAAGCCAATTGAATGCAAGGAATATGTATTTTGAAAAATATTTATCAATTCGTGGTCAGTTTTTAACTGGGTACCATGATTGACAACAGTCGTAAAACCATTCAGGAGATTCTTATAGATGCCCCATTGCACACGAAGATGCTGTCGCACATTTAAGACTTTATTTATTGCGATTTTATTTTTTTCGTGGATGTCACGCCCCCACTCAGTATAATTATTATAAACTTTATTTCTTATTGATGGGAATAAATTAAAATCAAGATGGTCATGAGAATTTATTAATCCTGGAAATGCCAAGGCACCCTCAAACTCGAGAACAGCCTTGTTTTCACCCCTCCCGTCTATTTTTTCCGCTAATAAAATAGATTGAATTTTACCGTCTGCTACACGGATATTTTTTAATCCCTGATCCCCGACAATGCTAACGTTACAAAGCAGCATTGGTCTTTTTTAAATGAATGCCATAGATAATAGCGACGCCTTCAAATTGCTCAAAAACATGCAGTGCATTTTGTTTTTCATAATAAGGGATCATTGACTTATTAATCTCTTTTTGAATAAAACGCAGCGCCTGCCAATGCAGTTGCCCCGCCGTTTGCTTTACTATTGCAACTGGATGAATATAGTTTTTCACTGCAATCAATTCGCCATTATGTTTGAATGTTCGTTTGCCACCTTTTGACAATGCTTCAGGATGGTAATCGGTAATAATGATTTCGCCATCTGGTTTGAGCACGCGATTCCATTCATTGAATGCTTCTGCAATATTTTCAATATGTGCTATTGCAAGCGTTGAAATTATAATGTCGCAGGATTCATTTTCTGATCCGGGTAGATAATTGCTATTTAACTTATGAGTTTTTGATTCTGGAAATTTTTTCCGCAATATGGCGAGCATCCCTTCAGACACATCGTAACCAACAAGTTTTTTAGGTTCTTTATCCATTATTTGTTTCCAATGCCTGCCAGTCCCACACCCTACATCAACAATAGTTTTATCAGTGAAAGAAATATCTTCTATCAGATCAGAAAATATTTCTTCGTCTAATGCAAGCATCAGGTTATCCGGCTGGCTGTCATATGCTGAAGCCCAAAGGTTATAAGCTTCTTCAGGGTCTGTTTGTTTATTTAAGATGGTAAAAGTTCTTTTAAAATATGTTTTTATTGTTGAAATCAGTTGCATCGTAACACGAGTTAATGCATTAAAAGTAAGGAGAAATAAGCATCCGCGACAGGCAACCATTCATCTTTTAAAGGCGTTTTTAGTATTACAGAAAAATGAATAAAGCACTTTTATTTAACCCGCGCAGTGCGATTGCCAAGCATAGGGTCCCGAACTCCATCATGAATATTGCCGCTTCAATTGAAGGGCAATACGAGTGGGCAATTGTTGATGGTAACCGTGAAGAAGATCCTTATGCCCGAATCAAAAGCTATCTGCAAGAAAATACGTTTAAATATATTGGCTTCACTGTGATGCCGGGCCCGCAATTGAAACAAGCCATTCCTATTGCCGAACAAATAAAGCGAGAATTCCCAAATACAATTATGATTTGGGGAGGATATTTTCCAACCAGTCAATATAAGGTGGTTTTAAATTCCGGGTATGTCGATTTTGTGATCAACGGCCCCGGAGATCATGCTTTCCCAAAATTGATAGATGCTTTAGAAAAGGGTACGCCTTATGAATTCATAAAGAATCTTATTTATAAATCTGGGGATGGTATCATTAAGAATGCTAAAGAAGACCTGATTGAACAAGATGTGCTTCCGCCATTGCCTTACGCTAAGCTGAACCAATTTTATTCTATTGAAAAATATCTTGGTAAAACGTATTTAGGGAATAAAACCCTTGCATATCATTCCAGCATTGGCTGTCCTTTCACATGTTCGTTCTGCGCTGTTGTGCCAACTTATGAAGCAAGATGGAAAGCGAAATCAGCAGAGCATGTGTACAAAGACATTAAATATATAAAAGACAAATGGGGCGCAGATGCAATCGAGTTCCACGATAATAATTTTTTTGTATCGGAAAAACGCACCGTGGAGTTTTCCCGGTTGATAAGGCCTGAGAAAATGAAATGGTGGGGCATGGCGCGCATTGATACCATGGATAAATTTAAGGACGAATCATTGGCATTGATTCGTGAAGCTGGATGCAAGATTATTTTTTTTGGTGCTGAAAGCGGCAATGACAAAGTATTGAAGCAATTGGACGAAGGCGGGACACAAACTGGGGAACAAATTGTGCGATTTGCTGCAAGGATGAAAAAATTTGACATCATTCCTGAATATTCGTTTGTGCTCGGCACGCCTGCTCCAACACCCGAAAAAGTCATGGAGCAAATTGAATTTGATATTATTTTTATAAAAAGAATTAAAGAGCTGAATCCGAGAACTGAAATTGTACTATATACGTATAGCCCTGTGCCCACAGAAGGCTCTGAATTATACAAGCAGGTACTTGCGACAGGATTTAAATATCCTCAGGAGTTAGCAGACTGGATTAGCCCGCAATGGGAGCGTTTTGATTTGCGCAAGAATCCACTTACCCCCTGGCTCACCCCTGCGATGATTGATAAAATTCGAAATTTTGAAACTGTTTTGAACGGGTACTATCCAACAGTGTCGG
>DATMMJ010000009.1:0-3129 GCA_035569795.1 Puia sp.
GTGTTCACTTGGTCCTTCGCATCGACAACCAACACCATGGTAAGCAATATTATCGGGCAGGATAAAAAAGAAAGAGTTTTTGAGCTGATCAAAAAAATAATTAAACTGAGCATGACCTTTTCTGTATCCATGGCTGTTTTACTCAACATATTTCCTCACGCATTTCTTTCTTTATTTGGTCAGGGAAATGATTTTGCTGAAGCCGCACTCCCCGTTCTCCGCGTGGTTTCTGTGGCACTGGTGATGATGTCATTTTCCACTATCTGGCTCAATGCAGTTACCGGAACAGGCAACACAGAGGTGAACCTTGCCATTGAAATCATTACTATTATTTTTTACTGTATTTATGTTTATCTCACGCTTGGTTATTTCAATTTATCAATACTCTATGGGTGGATGTCAGAATACGTGTACTGGATGACAACTTTTACATTTGCTTTCTTTTATATACGAAGCGGAAGATGGAAGAAAAAAGTGATATAAACAAAGGGGAACAACCTGCACCTGTGAAAATGAAAAAAATAACATCAGCGCGGGCTCCGATTAACAAAACGGAGTCTGGAGCAGTTAAAATTTCTTGTTCATTGATACCCCCACCTCACCCTGAAAATTTTCAACCGGCACTTGGAGTTTTCGAATGGAAATATTCACCTCGCTAATGAAGGGATATTCATTTTTAATTTTGCTGATTATTGCTTTACAGATTTTCTCCATAAACGGAGTTGCTGCATGCATGTGTTTTTTTACGATCTCATAAAGCCTCACATAATCAATCGTGTCAGCTATGCTGTCAAACTTTTTTTTCTTTTCATCGTACATTACATCAAGGTTGACTGCAAATGAATTTGCAGTCAATTGTTCTTCCTTATGAATGCCGTGACGCGCAAAAAAAATCAGGTTATGTAGCTGAACAGTAAGCATGAATAAAATTAAAATTGAATACTTGGTGTATAGAGAGGCTCAAATTATGTTTACATTTTGGGTTCCTGTAGTAACCATTATAATTTCCCAATAGTCAGGCCAATCCTTTCGCAGACAAATATCTTTCCGCGTCAAGTGCTGCCATGCATCCGGTGCCAGCTGCAGTTACGGCCTGCCTGTAAATTTTATCCTGCACATCGCCAGCTGCAAAAACGCCTTCCACATTTGTTTTTGAGGTTCCGGGGATTGTTCTGATATATCCCGCTTCATCCAAATCAATCCATTCCTTAAAAATATCTGAATTGGGCTGATGACCGATCGCTACAAAAAAACCGCTCACAGCGATTGTCTGGCTTTCCATAGTTTTATTGTTTTTTATTCTCAATGCTTCCACTTTATTCTCGCCTATCACTTCGTCCGCTTCACTGTTCCAATATATTTTAATGTTTGAAGTTTTCAACACTCTTTCTTGCATCACTTTTGATGCGCGCATTTGTCCCTTACGCACGAGCATGTGAACCGTTGTGCATAATTTGGACAGATATAAAGCTTCCTCTGCGGCCGTATCACCCGCCCCAACAATCGCTACTTCTTTGCCCCGGAAAAAAAATCCATCACATACTGCGCAGGCGCTCACGCCATAGCCGTTAAGTCTTTGCTCACTTTCAAGTCCCAGCCATTTTGCTGTTGCACCTGTTGCAATGATTACCGCATCTGCTTCGATCAGTTTCTCTTCGTCAATCCAGATTTTGTAAGGCTGTTTGGAGAAATCAACTCTTGTTGCAAGTCCAAACCGAATATCTGAGCCCATTCTAACTGCCTGCTTTTCAAAATCCACCATCATTTCCGGGCCCTGTACCCCGTCAGGATATCCCGGGTAGTTCTCCACTTCAGTCGTGATCGTCAGCTGGCCGCCGGGCTGGATACCCTGATATAACACCGGTTTCATGTTCGCCCTTGCAGCATACAATGCAGCGGTGTAGCCTGCAGGCCCGGATCCTATAATGAGGCAATGTATTTTTTCAATTGGAGTGTCTGCCATCAGAAAAATTATTTAATAACAATATTGAAATTTCAAAAAATAAAAGCTGACAAAATTAAATGGAAAATACGAAAAAGAAGGTCGTTTGCATGACTAATTCACCATCGTCATTTTTCGAACTTGAAAACCATTTGATAGTAACAAAAATGCCCCGGCAAAACCAGGGCATCGATTCTTAGATAATCCGTTTTCTTATCCCAAATATGCTTTCAAAGCATTGCTGTAGCGTGCCTTTTGCAGGCGTTTGATAGCCCTTTCCTTGATCTGGCGGATGCGCTCTTTGGTAAGATCGTATTTCATACCAATTTGTTCAATGGTAACACCATTTTCTCCATCTAATCCGAAGTACGCGTTGACAATCTCTGCCTCGCGTGGGCTTAATGATTTAAGAACCCGACGAATCTCTGCGCGCAGCGAATCTTTCATCACGTCATCATCCGTATCATCGCCGCCTTCCAGCAAGTCGCCCATGGCAACATCTTCTGCTTCGTGTACCGGGGCATCCAATGAACTGTGGCGCGTGTTGCTCTGGAAGATGTTATTGATCTCAGTTTCACTCATTTCGAGTAATTCAGCCAATTCTTCCGTGCTTGGTTCACGCTCATGTTCCTGCTCAAAAGCCATATAGGCTTTATTCGCTTTGTTGTACGTGCCAATTTTGTTTTGAGGCAGGCGGACCAATCTACCTTGCTCTGCCAAGGCTTGTAGAATAGACTGGCGTATCCACCATACAGCATAAGAAATAAACTTGAAACCTTTGGTTTCATCGAAACGTTGTGCCGCTTTAATAAGGCCGAGGTTGCCCTCGTTAATAAGATCGCTGAGCGATAAGCCCTGGTGCTGATACTGTTTTGCAACGGAAACCACAAAGCGCAGGTTAGCCTGCACCAGTTTGTCCAAGGCCCTCTGGTCGCTCATTTTGATCCGCTGAGCGAGAACCGTCTCCTCTTCGGGAGTGATCATCGGGATCTTAGAGATCTCCTGCAAATACTTCTCAACCGCCTGCGAATCGCGGTTCGTAATCTGTGTAGCAATTTTAAGTTGCCTCATATTTAATAAATAAAAGTTGACAAAATGATTGTCGGGTACTTTGAATCAACAACTAATAAGGTGCGGGTGTTCAGGGAAAGTGCAAAAAAGATGGTATTTATGCGAAATCCGTCCGG
>DATMMJ010000010.1:0-5305 GCA_035569795.1 Puia sp.
TATTCAAACTGGAGGGATTTTAAATCAAAAAATCAAAATGGCTCACCCATTTCTGAGATTCCGGTGATGGATGAACTTCACATAGAGGCAAAACATGGTGCAGCAAAGCCCGCGAAAAAAAAATGGCCCTTAATAGTCCTGGGAGTGGGCATTGCTATATCTGGGCTAATATTTTTTCTTTTTTTCCAGCCCTACCACAAAAAGAAGACAGCCATCAACTCGGCTGATTTTTCATTCACCAGCAAAAAAGCGATCAGCGAAGGAGTGCCGAATTCCGTTATTTTTGATTTTGATGCTACCAAAGCTCCTATCGATTCCGTTATTATCCAACAGGAATGGGATACCCTGCTTCGGTACAAGGTGCCTAAGGAGCAACATCACCAGACGGCAATTTATTATTTCCCAGGCTATTTCCAGGCAAAACTGGTTGTGGGTAATCAAGTGGTAAAAGAACACGACCTGCTCATCACATCGGACGGTTGGCTGACGCTTGTGGAACATCAACCCACGCCAATCTATTTCCCCAAAGGGGAAGCTATATCCAATGGCAAGCTGTCGCTTTCCATAGATAAGATCAAGGCGCAAAATATCACCCTCGGACCTAATCCTCCGAGGGTACTGTATTCAAATGTCAGGGATTACGGGGAGATTTACTCTGACGATTTTGAATTTGAAGCTTCACTGAAAAATGATTATAAAGAAGGCAGCGCGATATGTCAGCAAACAAATATTTATCTTCAGTGCGAAGGTCCTGTTATAGCGATCCCTCTATGTGCAAAGGGCTGCGTTTCTGATATCGACCTGCTATTCACTGATTATTATGTCTCCGGAAAAAAGGAAAACTTGTCAGCCTTTGGAGTAGGTTTCGACGATTTCGTGAAGGTCAGGATACGATCGGTGAAAGGCAAAGCCGATATCTTCATCAATGATAAACTCGTTTACCAGGTTACTAGCGGGATCATCAGGTCAAAGATCGTTGCCCTGTTTTTCCGCTTTCAGGGGACTGGCTCAGTTGATTACGTTACATTATCAAACGGGAAAGTTAATTACAGAGATGATTTTTAAGAGTTGATGCTAAACCTAAGTTCTAGCGGGCAGGACGCTATTTTAAATCCTAGTTTGTTTCGATTTTTTTTTTACTCAATTTGCCAATACCAGGACTACTCCAATTATCCCCAGATCCTTTGACCTGAAAACCCAGGACATCGTCCCGTTGGAGCCTTAGACATGAAAAATCAGAAAGAAACTATCTCGTCCTAGAAAATAATCCTTTCGTTACCACCCAAAAAATCCCAGCTATGTATAACATCGCGCCAGAAATTTTTCGTAAGCGGTTATTGATAGAAGGCTTTTTTACAGCACCCGTAAGTGCAGAGTCTATTATGGCGTTCTTTACTTCTTTGACACGCGGGTTGAACCTAAGAACTTATGGCGAGCCAATAATCCATACAACGGGTGGTGTTGGAAAGGATGCAAACCAGGGCTATGACGCTTTTGTGCCATTGATAGACTCAGGCATCTACTTAGCCGTGTGGAGCAATCAGAAATTTTTGTCTCTCATCATCTATACTTGTAAGGACTTTGATGAAACAAAAGCCCTCGAGTTAACAACAAAATTTTTCAGCATTACGGTTTTCGAACATAAAATATTCTGATTATGGTTGCAAGAATTTGGCACGGAAAGACAAGCATTGCAAACTATCAAGCGTATACGGAATTTCTAAAGCAGACAGCCATCCCTGACTATCAAAAAACAAAAGGCTTTAGAGGCTTGACGTTTTTGCGCAACCTAAAAGGCGAAGAAGGACATTTTATACTTATAACATTTTGGGAAACACTTGAGGTCATAAAAAATTTTGCGGGGGAGGATTTTGAAAGAGCAAAGTATTATCCGCAAGATGATGAATACCTCTTAGGATTTGAAGAGAAAGTGCAGCATTACGAAGTATTTGCTTATTGAATGAGCCCAGCTGAAGCCCTTTGTGCACCAAAAAATACATACGCCCGGCTCTGCATCCGCGTTAATATTCAATTTTCAATTTTGGTTTTGCTAAGATTGTTAAGGGGTGCGAAGCGCTGCTTGCTGAAATAATGGCCGAAGAGGCTGGCTCGCATCCATGAGGACAGCATTTTGCCGTCGATCCCGCTATCACTACGATTATTTTCGTATTATTGCGCGGAAATAGACCTCTATGATTAAAATATATCTTCTTTCGATCTCGGTCAGCCTGATAGCAGCTTTTTCTTCCGGGATAAGAACAAGCAACGTCAGTCATTCAGCTGCTATAATTGCGCATGAAAAGGATACAACTAAGCTGATCGACAGCTACCTCACAAAACTTTCCAAAGAAAAAAATTTCTCAGGCGGGCTGCTCATCATAAAGGATGGAAAGAAAATTTTCTGTAAAGGGTACGGCTGGGCTAATAAGGAAAAGGAGATCCCGTTTACTGCATCCACATTAGCTTCCATGGGTAGTATCACCAAAGCATTTACAGCGGCTGCCATAATGAAACTGACAGAGCAAAACAAGCTATCTGTCGACGACCCGCTAAAAAAATTCTTTCCGGCGATCCCGGCCGATAAACAAAATATTACCACCCATCAGTTGCTTACGCATTCCTCAGGTTTTCATGAGTTTTTACAAAGCGATGGAGGCGACTTCGAAAAAATTGGAACACGAGAGTTTTTAGAAAGAGCGTTTACCGAACCATTGGCTTTCAAGCCGGGTGAGAAAGCTGTGTATACAAACGTGGGCATGAGCATTCTGGCGATCATATTAGAACAGGTATCGGGGCTGGATTATGAAGAGTACTTGAAGAAGAATCTCTTTACGCCAGTTGGCATAAAACACATTGGTTACTGTTACCCTGGATCGCCAAATGATACCATTGCAGTTGGATATCAAAACGGCATAAGCTGGGGCACGCACCAGGAACATTTTGAACAGGCAGGAGGCGGACCTTATTGGAATTTAAAAGGCAATGGTGGATTGGAAGCATCACTAGACGAGATGGGCTTATGGATAAATGCGATAACGCTTCATGCCATGTTAAGCGAAACTACCACAGCCAAAATGTTCCTCCCACAAGCACCAGAAGAGGGCTATGCCGGCAGATCTTTTTTTGGCTACGGTTGCAACATTTCAAAGACAAAGAGGAACACCAAAATGATCGACAACGGCGGTAGTAACGGCGTTTATTTTGCGCGGCTTATCCGCTTGCCTGAAGAGGGGATCGTCTTTTATATGGTTACAAATGAAAGCTCAGTCAATACCAATATGGTCTTGCCGAATGTAACACAGCTTTTTTTCCAGGGAAAGATTACTCAGGACGCGTTGGCTTTGCAGCCAAAATTCCAGCAGGAGATGTCTAAACAGGTATATGACATCATGGTAAAGCCCTCTACCATAGACTTGGCCACAGAGCTTACCAAGGCGCAACTGAAAATTGACGATGATATGATCTTGCTAGAGGTAGGTCAGGCGCTAATCCGGGAAAATAACCTTGCCAAGGCGTTGATCCTTTATCGATTTTATACCAAGAGCTTCCCAAATATTGTAGTGGCCTGGAACGATTTGGGTGATATATACCAAACCCAAAACAACAAAGAAGAAGCCATTAAATGTTATAATCAGGCATTGAGAATACGGCCTGAAAACCTGAGGGCAAAAGAAAGCCTCCATAAATTGAAACCTTAGTGCATGCAATGAAAATTTAGTGTCAAAACAAGACAGTTTTGCAAATAGATCAATTTTTCATCGCTGAGCACATTTCAACTTCTTAAGTAGAACGGTACAATTTGTCAATGAGGATGTACATGCGCTGTTTTACTCTCCTAACAAAAGGGTTCTCATAGAAAATACAAAAACCATTGTCATGCAATTGCTCTAGATTTTTTTATTATAATTTCGCAAAAAATACATACAACGTTCCGTGTGCCCTGCAATGCAGGCGGAACTCGGTAAAAGGCTTATGAGTATTGAAGATATTGTTAGGTTAACAGGTACCCCGGCAAGAGTTATTTAAAAGTAAATTATAATAATTATGAAAAACAACAGAGTTTGGTTGATAACCGGAGCAAGTAGTGGAATAGGTTTAGAGATTGCCAAATCAGCACTTGCAGCAGGGCATAAGGTTGTAGCCACAGGTCGTGATACGGAGAAAGTTTCCAAATCTATGGGATCAAACGCCGACAATTTATTTGTTGTAAAAATGAATGTAACCAACTCCGGTGAAATTGAAACTGCAACAAAATCAGCAGTTGACAAATTCGGAACCATTGATGTACTAGTAAATAACGCTGGTAATTTCTATGCTGGTTTTTTTGAAGAGATAAGCCCGCGACAGATGGAACTGCAATTAGCTACAAGTCTATTTGGCCCAATGAATGTGACAAGAGCTGTACTTCCTATAATGAGAAAAAATCATTGTGGACACATTATATCTATTTCATCGACTGCCGGACTAGTCGGTTATGCATATTGTTCAGCTTACGCTGCTTCCAAATTTGGTTTGGAAGGTTGGATGGAAAGTTTAGCAGTTGAAGTTGCTCCATTTGGCATCTATACAACCATTGTGGAACCAGGATTTTTCAGAACAGGATTATTGACGCCAACTTCTACTATCTGTGCAGAAGACTCATTGGAAGATTACGCAACAAAGAATGCAGAACTTCGTCCATTTTGGAAAAGTATGAATGGAAAACAAGGAGGCGACCCAGCTAAATTAGCGTCAGCATTAATTAAAATTGCAAATGAAAATGAACCACCAAAACGTTGGTTAGCTGGGGCAGATGCCATTGCTACCGCAGAACAAAAGGTAAGCGAGTTTCAAAAACAAATCAATGCTTATAGGGACTTATCCTCTTCCTTAGCAATTGAGTAAAAATTAGAATAGATTTTCAAACTGACCCACTACCAGTTTTTCTATACATTTATTATTACTGCAAAGTTTTGTGTGCCTATAATTTAACCAAGGCTATTTGCTGGTAAGCTGATTTACGATGATCCCTGTAATTATTGCGAAGGCAACGCTGATGAGGGAGCCTATCAAGACATATTCTGTTTTTTCTTCAGCCCGGTCTTTTTCGCTGAATCGCAATAGGCCTTTGGCGGTGATAAGCAACCCAATCAAACTGTATTGGTTCTGCAAAATCAAAATGAGTATGATGGTCCTTTCTAGTATGCCTATCCATTTCCCGGCATTGGCCAAGCCGTCTCCTCCTTGGATTGCATCGCTCCATTGGCGTGTCATTTTTCCTATCACGATGCCCGACGGGAAACTAAGGAAAACGAATGCCGTTACG
>DATMMJ010000011.1:0-3856 GCA_035569795.1 Puia sp.
AAAGGACATTTCAAACTTTAAATTAAGAAAGAATATTCCCATCGGTGCAAGGGTGACTCTGCGTGGAGTGAAAATGTTCGAATTCCTGGACAGGCTTGTATCAACTGGCTTGCCGCGTGTACGCGACTTTAAGGGAGTGAATGAAAAATCATTTGATGGCCGGGGTAATTACACAATGGGTATTACAGAGCAGATTATTTTCCCAGAAGTGGACATTGATAAGGTGAATAAGATAACGGGCATGGATATCACTTTTGTAACAACAGCCAATACAAATGAAGAGGCGTACGAATTATTGAAGGAGCTAGGAATGCCATTTAGAAATGCAGCTAAGAAAGATTAATTCATAGTAATAAATCGTTCATCAAAAATAAAAATTCAAAATGGCTAAAGAGTCAGTAAAAGCCAGGCAAAGAAAAAGGGAAGCAATGACAGCAAAATATGCCGACAGGCGTGCCGCATTAAAAGCAGCAGGCGACTACAAAGCATTGGACCTGCTTCCAAAAAACGCCTCGCCTGTCCGTTTAAAAAACCGTTGTCAGTTGACGGGAAGACCAAGAGGATATATGAGGTATTTCGGTGTATCCAGGCTTGTTTTCCGCGACATGGCATTGCAGGGGAAAATCCCGGGCGTTCGCAAAGCGAGCTGGTAGTTGGTTGGTATACTGGATATCATACGCTAAGAAATTATTTTGAAAATCATTTAACAGGAATAAACAATGGTTACTGATCCAATTGCAGATTTTTTAACAAGGGTGCGCAACGCGCAAATGGCAAATCACCGTATTGTGGAGATACCTGCTTCTAATTTGAAAAAACGCATCACAGAGATTTTGTACGACAAAGGCTATATTCTGAAGTACAAATTTGAAGATGATACAAAACAGGGCGTAATAAAAATCGCTTTGAAATATGACCCTCAGACTAAAGAGCCAGCAATCAAATCTCTGGAAAGAGTTAGCCGTCCTGGTCTACGCCAGTACTCTAGCCCGGCAGAATTTGTGCGCGTAAAAAATGGTTTGGGTGTTGCGATCATTTCCACCTCAAAAGGCGTGATGACAGATAAAGAAGCAAAAACGCAGAATGTAGGCGGGGAGGTTCTTTGTTACATTTATTAGTTAACCTATTTGCAACTGTGAAAATTAGAAAATGATTTTCGCATTTGTGAAAAATAAATTTTGAACAGATAATTTGACTTCATTTTCAATTTTCAAATTGTCACATCTTCAAATCAATTATGTCTCGTATAGGAAAAAAACCAGTAGCTGTTCCAAATGGAGTGACCATTACCGTTAGTACAGATAATATCATTACCGTAAAGGGCCCAAAAGGCGAATTGAAGCAGACTATGGACCGCGATATCAAGGCAGAGGTGAAGGACGGGCAGGTTGTTTTTGCCAGGCCAACTGACCAGATCCGTCATCGTGCGCTGCATGGCTTGTACCGTTCATTGGTGTCTAATATGGTTAAAGGAGTTACTGAAGGATACAAAAGGCAGCTTGAATTGATTGGTGTGGGTTTTAAGGCTTCCCATCAGGGCAACTTATTAGACTTGGCGCTCGGATATTCCCACAACATTATTTTCGAAATTCCCAAAGAATTAAAACTTGCTACTTCTCAGGAAAAAGGAGAGAATCCGAAAATTTCGCTGGAAGGCAGCGACAAACAACTGATAGGGCAGGTTGCGGCAAAAATACGCGGACTGAGAAAGCCTGAGCCTTATAAAGGAAAAGGAATTCGATATACCGGTGAAATAGTACGCAAGAAGGCCGGCAAGGCAGCGGGCAAATAGTTTGCGGGCGTGAAAATCACGCAAGTGACAAAATGAAGAAATTCTAAAATTACCCTGGCAGTATCAGGATTGCAAAATGAAAGTTTATGGATACTAAAGTTCTAAAGAAACAAAAGATTAAACATCGCATCCGCAAAAAAGTAAGCGGCTCCGCGCAAAAGCCTAGGTTATCGGTGTTCAGAAGTAACAGCGATATTTATGTGCAATTGATTGATGATGTTAACGCCAAAACAATAGCTGCTGCTTCTTCACGCGATAAGGAGATCAAAGCGCAGAAAGGAACCAAAGGCGAGATGAGTAAGCTGGTAGGTGCCGCAATAGCCCGCAAAGCAACCGAGCTTGGGATTGTGGACTGTACATTTGACCGCGGCGGGAATTTATACCATGGTCGTGTGAAAGCGGTAGCAGATGGCGCCCGTGAAGGCGGATTGAAATTTTAAACATAAGTTTTCAAATTCTCAAAGTATACCATGTCAAAAATAAATTTAAGTAAAGTTAAAGCCGGTGATTTGGAGCTAAAAGAGAAAGTAGTTTCTATCAACCGAGTTGTGAAAACGACAAAAGGGGGCCGCGCGTTTAGTTTTTCTGCATTGGTTGTTGTGGGCAATGAAAGTGGCGTGGTTGGCCATGGGTTGGGCAAAGCCAAGGAAGTCCAGGAAGCCATCACTAAAGGAATTGAAGATGCAAAAAAGAATTTGATAAAGGTTCCCATACTTCATGGTACCATTCCACATGATCAGTTTGCAAAAGAGGGTGCTGCGAAGGTCCTTATAAAACCAGCAGCCCATGGAACAGGTGTTATTGCAGGAGGCAGCATGCGCGCAGTGCTTGAAAGTGCAGGTGTTACAGACGTGTTAGCAAAATCACTTGGATCTGCCAATCCGCACAATGTGGTTAAAGCTACAGTCAAAGCATTGGCTATGTTAAGAGAGCCAGTGACTGTTGCAAAAACACGTCATTTGTCTTTAAAGAAAGTTTTCAACGGGTAAAAAAGTTGCGAGTCGACAGTTTAAACAGAGAGCTATGAAGAAAATAAAAATAACACAGGTTAAAAGCGGGATCGACAGACCGGAGCGTCAGAAGCTGACATTGCTAGCGCTTGGATTAAAAAAAATGCATGCGTCAAGAGAAGTGGAAGCAACTCCGCAAATTTTAGGTATGATCCGCAGAGTTGACCATTTGGTGAAAGTTGAAGACTTAGCAAAGTAGGGTATTTGGCCATGTAATAAAAACGCGTGGACTTACCAAAGCGGCACAAAACCAGATCCGCACACTAATATAAGCCGGGGGAGATTCCCCGTTGAATAAAAATCAGATAAAATGAAAATACATACTATCAGGCCTGCAAAAGGTTCAACCCATAAAGAGAAGCGCTTAGGACGCGGCGAGGCGTCCGGTAAGGGGGGTACCTCCACAAAGGGTAACAAAGGCGGACAGAGCCGGGCTGGCTATCAGCGCAAAATGGCGCACGAAGGTGGCCAGATGCCGATCCAGAGAAGGTTGCCTAAGAGAGGTTTCAAAAACATCAACAGAATTGAATATAATGTTTTTAATCTTGGCCAAATTGATCAACTTATTGCAAAATATGATATTAAAGAATTCTCTCCGGAAAATCTGTATATCAACGGGCTTATCAGCCAGACTGCATTGGTGAAAGTACTTGCCAATGGGGAATTGAGAAGCAAAATCGCTTTCAAGGTTAATGCTGTGAGCGCAAAAGCAAAAGCCGCTATAGAAGAGGCCGGTGGCACAATCGAAATTCTGAAGTAATTTTTGTGTAACTTGCATGGGCGCATGAAAAATGCGTCTTTTTTGTTTATGCTGTCTAAATAAAAAATTACCACATTCGTGAAGAAACTCGTTCAAACATTAAAAAATATCTGGGGCATCGATGAACTGAAAAGTAAGATTCTTACTACGCTGCTGCTTATATTAGTTTTCCGTTTGTGCACATATATTGTGCTTCCAGGCGTGGATCCCCATAAGCTCAGCAGCCTTTCTGGCGCCAAGACAGGTGCGCTTGGATTGATCGATGCTTTCTCAGGCGGTGCTTTCTTGCAAGCT
>DATMMJ010000012.1:0-4668 GCA_035569795.1 Puia sp.
TTTTGCTTGGCCTCGCTTCATTTAATAACGGCAATTGGGATGATGCAGCCCGATTTCTACATTCAGCAAATCAAATGTATAGTGAACATGCGCTCTGCAATTATTATCTGGGCAAGCTCGCCTACACCCGAGGGGATTATGGCCACGCAAAAGAGTATTTTATTCGGGCAAAGAATCTGGATGGTCTTCGTTTCAGGGCTCCGACCGAGATAAATGATGTTATTACAAAATTGTGCAACAAATACAGATTTGCGCACCTGGTTGATACAAAGGCGGCATTTGATTCAAGCTCGCTCAATCATATCGTCGGAAGTGGGCTTATGCTTGAGCATGTGCACCCTAATTTGAAAGGCTATGCCATCATTTCTAACGCGTTTTATGAGGCACTAAAAGGCGGGCATATTTTTTCTACTACTAAGCAAAACGAAATGGATCTCTCAAAATTAGTCCATGCTATGCCTATTACTTCTGTGGATTCACTCGTTGGCCTCTACAGGATTTCAAAACTAAAAAAGAGTTGGCCCTTCAACGAAGCGCTTTCTAATGATTCCCTAAAAATTGAATCCGAAGACCAGAAGCTTGCTTATGCAGTTGTCAATGAACATAGAAGATGGCCTGATGCAATAGACGAGCTTTATAATTACTACATGGAAAGAAAGAATTTGTCACGTGCGAAAACCATCATGGAATCACTAATCCTTGAGCATCCAACGGAAACATATTTTTATGATAAGACTGCTAACCTATGCGGTGCGTTGGGGCTTTATGAAGAAGCAGCTTTTTATTTTAGAAGAGCATTTGCTATCTCTCCTACATTTGAATATGCCAGAACGCTTTTTGTGCTTTATCTCAAAATCGACAGGCCCAATGATGCCATGCCATACCTTGATTATGCAATCCAGAATAACACTTCTAATTTGAACTTTCTGTCTGTCAGGAAATATGCGGGGGAAATCATAAACCTTCAGAAGGAGATTGCCAGGGACTCCTTGAATTTGCCTATTCTAAACCTGATAGCAGCCAGGTATCTGACCATGGGAAATAAAGAGGGAGCTTCAAAATATGTAGAAAAAATCTTGCGAGCTGACCCCAAAAACAAAGAAGCGTTAGCCGCGCTTGAACAAATTAAAAAAGGATAAGAAATGAGAATCCCCTTTAACGAAGTTGATTTAAAAATCACTAAAGAGCAGACCAAGGATTTTGGAATGCTTACAGTTTTGGTTACTTGCTACCTTGCTTTCCATTTTAAGGAATTTAGTTATATAAAGATTGCATTTGGCTTGATTCTTTTAACTGTTGTATTGCCCGTGCTGTTATATCCTTTTGCTTTTTGTTGGTTTGCACTTTCGAGGATTTTAGGGATTGTTAGCTCTAAAGTATTGCTCGGTTTCATTTTTTTAATCATTGTTATTCCCATCGGGCTGGTCCGAAGAATAATCGGATACGATAATTTACGATTAAAGCAATTCAAAAAAAGTGAAAAGTCTGTATTGATCATCCGTGATCACGTTTTTGATAGTGCTGATATTGTGAATACATTTTAGTACTTAAACCATTTTAAACTATGGAGTTTTTAAAAGAACTATTTCATTTTCTTAAGACCAGAAAAAAGTTTTGGCTGCTTCCGCTGATTTTCATCCTGTTACTATTGTCTGCCCTTATCATAGCCACAAGCGTTTCAGCTTTTGCCTCATTACTTTATACTTTATTTTAGTGCATAATGGCAGAAATTATCTTAGGCATTTCAGCATTCTATCATGATAGTGCTGCAGCTTTAGTTATTGACGGCAGTATTGTTGCGGCTGCTCAGGAAGAGCGGTTTACGAGGAAAAAAAATGATAGTTCATTTCCGGAAAATGCGATCGGATATGTTTTGGAGGAAGGCGGTATAAAAACCGAAGAGCTTACTGCGGTTGCGTTCTATGACAAACCGCTTTTGAAATTTGAACGATTGCTTGAAACCTATCATTCGTTTGCCCCTAATGGTTTATTGAATTTCATTTCTTCCGTTCCAGTATGGATCAAGGAGAAAATATATATAAAAAAGCTTCTGCGAAAAAAATTTCGCCAGCCAAACAAACGGGAAATCCCCATCCTATTCCCTGAACATCACCTGTCTCATGCAGCCAGTGCATATTATCCTTCCCCATTCGAGCACGCAGCAATATTGACTATAGACGGTGTTGGGGAATGGGCAACAGCAACTATTTCGGAAGGCAAGGGAGATCAGATAAAAATATGTAGGGAGCTCAGGTTCCCGCATTCAGTGGGTCTTTTATATTCGGCCTTCACCTATTATCTGGGCTTTGCCGTCAATAGCGGAGAGTATAAGTTAATGGGGCTAGCTCCATTTGGAAATGCCCAATCTCCTGAAACATCCGAATTCAAACGGAAAATCCTGTCGGAGTTGGTAGATATTAGAGAAGATGGGTCCATCGTGCTCAACATGGCATTTTTTGATTTTGCAACTAACTTAAAAATGACAAATGATAGAAAATTTGCGTCTCTGCTGGGCTTACCAAGAAGAATGCCCGAATCAGCGATCACTCAAAAACACATGAACCTTGCTATGGCTGTGCAGGATATCACAGAATCGATTGTTGTCGCACTGGCTCGAACTGCGCAGTCTGTAACCAAAAGCCAAAACCTGGTCATGGCTGGCGGGGTCGCTTTGAACTGTCTTGCCAATAGTAAAATATCAGATGCCGGGATATTTGAAAATATCTGGGTCCAGCCTGCTGCCGGCGATGCAGGTGGAGCGGTTGGAGCAGCTCTTGCAGCATTTCATATTTGGCACAAAAAAGAAAGGAAACTGATCCCGGGTTCTGATACAATGAGTGGATCTTATTTGGGGCCTCAATTTAGTGATGAGGATATCCTGAGACATTTAAGAAAATATGATCCAACTTATCTGCATTTTAAAAATTTCGATGATTTGGTATCCCTTGTCAGCGGAGAAATAGCCGAGGGAAATGTCATTGGCTGGTTTCAGGATAGAATGGAGTTCGGCCCCCGCGCATTGGGGAACAGAAGTATACTTGGCGACCCCAGAAATCCTCAAATGCAAAATATTATCAATCGAAAAATAAAGTTCCGGGAAGGTTTCAGGCCCTTTGCGCCAGCGGTCCTTCTGGAGGACGCAGACCGATATTTTATTCCTGCCGGGCCTTCCCCTTATATGCTATTCGTGTCCCAGTTAAAAGAGGAATTTAGAAGCCAGAAGCCAGCAAATTACTACGATCTGGATTTAATGGATCGTCTCAATCTCTTAAGATCGGATTTCCCTGCGATTACGCATGTTGACTTTTCTTCCAGGCTCCAGACAGTGACCAAGGAAAGCAATCCGAAATTTTGGAAATTGATCAATGCATTTAAAATAATTACCGGTCATGGAATGCTTATTAATACCTCATTTAATATAAGAGGAGAACCTATCGTCTGTAGTCCTGAAGATGCTTTTTTGGGATTTATGAGAACTGGAATGGATTATTTGGTAATAGGCAGTTTTTTGTTCAATAAAAAGGAACAAAGGCAGTTGCCGGAGGCAGTTTTTAAAACGAGAAAGCCCATTTTGGATTAGCTGAGAGCAGGTACAATAAAGAAGCCTCGTATTGTGAGGCTTCTTTATTTTGAAGATGATTATGAAATTGTGTTTCGCGGCTTTCTTTAAATTCTGATTTCAATTTGCTTTGAAATCTCCTTGTACTTCTTCACTCGGGTTCGGTCCTTTCTAATAAAAGACTTAGCAAGTATGAGAGACTTGATCCCGCTTTGAGTGATTAGAAAATGGCGTTAGAAAATGACAGTCTCTTTGACAAATCCTATAAAAAAAGCCATCCGCATATTTCTAGACTGCTCAGAAAATTATATCGAACCAATCGCTTTAAAGAGAGTTCGAGGGTGATGTTCAAACTAAAGCGATTTCCTTTAGCAACTATTGCCCTACGTGTTACTTTCTAGTATTGTTTGCCGTACTTTTCTCTTTCTTCAGAGAAGTTACATAATTCCTTCCCGTGCTCTTTTGTTTTCTTTTTGACTTCGGATGAGCTGTCTTTTTTCGCGCAGATGTAGAAATCTTTTTCGCCTTTACATGGTTTTTTGATTTATAAGCGGCCCTTATGTATAGCTGCTTGTTGGCAGCAGTTGAAGGATGGTGCAGTTGCTGTTTGGCACTGTCTAATTTGGCATTTACAAAATCATTGACCTCATTTTTTAGGTCAGTGGAGGCATTGTCAACTACCTCATCCATATTTGTCTTTACATCGGGGCTGTTTATCGTCCCGCCCATCTTGGCGTTGATGCTTACGCCGTCCCTTAATATAACAGGAATACCCTTATCCGCTGCTTGGGCAACCACGTTTTTTACAAACACGCTACCTTTATTGCCTAACTGGCTTCGTGGCATTTTCAGATTGATGTTGTAGTCAAGGGATTGGTCGAAACCGTGTGTGCCGCCGATCTCCATTTCAATATACTTTGCAAGTACTGTGAAAGGAGCCACGATTACTTTAGAACTCCTGAATGAAAAATTCGCCTTTGTATTGTTTAAAGGAATATCCTTTAATTCAGCTATTTCTAAGGATTGCGAAAGCTTATCCAAGGGACCAAAATCCTTTAGCGACCCATCTAGGAGCAATACAGTTCCTTCTCCGTACAAACTCTGGAGAT
>DATMMJ010000013.1:0-3962 GCA_035569795.1 Puia sp.
CTCCGTCTTGTACTCATGTGTGTTCGTATCCGCTTTACATCTCTCTTTTTCCACAGTAGGCAAATGTTCTTCGGTCGTACCGCCACCGCCGCCAATGCCTATATTTACCCCTACGTTCACGCCATATAAATGATTCTTCTCACTTACATCTAAAGCATTGTTTATCGGAATGTTCACCTTAATAAAAGGCTGAATGGGCACCCCGGTGTTTTTCATTTGATAAGCGACGCCTGCATTCAAACCGAACTGGATATTCTTTTTCACTCCATCCAGGTTGCTGTAGGAGGTGCTTCCAAAATTGCTGGTGTTTGACACTCCGCCACTGGTTTCTGTGACCGTTCCATAATTTCTGTATTTGGCAGAAATGTTGAAGGCCACAGATGGGCCGGCATTGATGATCCATTTATCGTTTACTCTCAGGAGTACTGTTGGATCAAAACCCAAATAAAAGAATCTATAATCCTGGTGGCTGGTTGCACTGCTACTGGTTGTGGTGTCTGATGAACTGGTGGTGGTTGTTGCGCCCGTATGAATATAATCGAATTTTAACCGGCCCCCAAGTTCCCACCGGTTGTTCAAACGATAAAAGGCGCCGAGGCCCAGTTCGCCTCCGAACCCTTTAAGCGTGATCGTGTTGTTTGAAGTCGTATTCTTAAAATGGTAAAGATCATAACTAACGGAGGGGCTTACCTGAAAATTAAATTTTTGAAGGGAATCTTTCTTCATCTGGGCATCGGCCGTCGTAAGGGCCAAAACTGATACAAGGCAAACAAGCGTCAAAAGCTTATATCCTGAAGGGTTAACCTTTTTCATTCCGGTTGATTAAAAGGTGATAAATGTACAGCATGGGACATTTGGATTAGGGGAGCATGGGGAAGTGGATTGAATGATTTAAGCTTAGTCTAAAATACGGTTTTTACAGATTATTGAGCAATCATTTTTACGGTCGTTTGTCTGGAGTGCCGGCTGGCAGGCCGCGGAGGTCTGGGGGATTTCTAGCCTTCCGAAGATTCATCTGACTGAAGTTTTCAGAACTTCTTCGGCGGAAGCGTTTACGGTGATTTATCTATGGAAGTTTTTCTTTTCCAATGTTTATTTGCTTTAGTTATTTATATCGCATTGCCTGCAATGATAAAGTTGAAAAGCCACTCCTTAATAACCATGTTCCAGCCCGGCTCACACATTGCGAACACTCTTTTTCGGGAACAGGACCAATGTGTGTGAATTAAACAACCGTTTTGTCACCCCTAACGTGGATATCAAAAACCATTTTCGTGTTTGGCCATTTAGTTTTGTCTTTTTCAAGCCAGTTGATTTTGCAATCGGTTACTTGCCATGCGACTTTTGTATCTGGAATATATTTAAGCAATTGCTACTTTGACTAATGGCGGTCTGGATGGCAAATGACAAATTCATCATTAAGTTTTGTGCCTTGCCCATTAAATCTGTTTTCTGTCCTCAAAAGGTCTTCCCCTGCATCCTTTGCACGCCAATTTGAAACATCTTTGATGTGATTGAAAACATCTTTGGGAGCATTTGCAACTTCTATGGTTGCCGTGTAATTCTTATTTTTCATTTTGTTGGAATTAAAAATGCGCTTTACCATTGTTGATGTAGTTGAATAGATAATCCTTGATAACAGTATTCCAGCCTTCGTGACACAACGAGTAGCACTCTTTTTCTGGAACAAGCCCTTCGTGAGTAAAGCGAAGAATGGTCTTGTCTCCTTTCTGAGCTATCTCAAAAATCATTTTAGTATTTTTCCATTCGTGCTTGTCTTTTTGAAGCCAGTAGAGCGTGCTTTCAGTAACCAACCAAACAATTTTTTTATTTGGGATAACCTCAACTAATTTTTGATTTGAAAAATGTGCATTTGGGTGGTTAATGATAAACTCGTCATTTAATCTTGTGCTATTTCCTTTGAGGTCTTTACCGCCCCACCACTTAGGAACATCGTCAGTAATGCTCTTGAAAACAATTTGCGGAGATTTTGCTAGCTCTATGGTTGCCGTGAAATTTTTACTTTCCATTTTTTATTTCATTTAAAATTTACTTTCCTTGTGCATTGGCAATAAAGTTGTAAAACATCTCTTTAAGAGTCATGTCGCATATCTGAACTAATCTGTCAGTTTCATTTTCAAGAACAACGCCATCGTAAGTAAATTTGACTATCGTATTATCGCCTTTGGGAGTCAAATCAAAAATCATTTTTGTTCCTGTCCAATCATAGTTGTCTGTTTTGCGAATGCTCTCAGTTACAAGCCAAACAAGTTTTTTATTGGGCAAAAATTCAATCACCTTGTTTTTTGAATAATGTGAATCTCCTGTGCTAAATACAAACTCACTGTTAAGTTTGATGTCTTCTCCTGCGAAATCTTCAGGCCACCATTTTGCAAGATCAATCAGATGAGTAAAAACATCATTCGGGGATTTTGGAATCTCAATTGCCACCGTGTAATTTGCCGGCTTGTAATTTTTGTTTGGCATTGTTTTTCTTTTTAGAAGCCGATTACTTTTTCTTTTGAGGCAGTCCTGTACCTTCGGTTATCAATTTGAATAAACTTCCCTTTACATATTGGTCCCACCCTTTGACGCACATGTCATAACATTCGACTTCGGGGATTAAACCAATGTGTGTAAAATTAATTACTGTTGAATTGCCTTTAGTAGAAATCTCAAAACTCATTTTAGTATTTGTCCATTCTGTTTTGTCCTTAAACCAAGAGAGGTAGCAATCCGTAACAAGCCAAACTACTTTTTTATTGGGAATCACTTCAACCAACTTGTGTGTTACAAAATTATCATCTCCGAAGTCAACAGTAAATTTGCCATTCAGATTTTCTGAATCACCTTCTAAATTTTCCATCCACCATTTTGAAACCGAGTTAATACTTTTGAATACTTCGTTTGCTGATTGGCTTACCGTGATGGTAGCCTGGTAATTTTGATTTTCCATTGTGTTTTATTTTTATTTTTATTTAAAATTGTTTTTAATGTTTTGAGTTTCGTTGTCCAATCTGTGTCCTACTATTGGCTGAAAATCTGTTTTCCCCAGCCATTGTTCTAATAGTTCGGGCTTGGTTAGATATTCCCAGACCTCGTGAGGGGGATGACTAAAATGCCATGTGCGCTTAATTTCTTCTTGCATAATACGTAATTTAAAAGTTACGCAAAATTATATGTAACTTTTGAGTTACGCAAATTTTTTGCTAAAAAATGTTTTCGGGGAAAGAAATAAGAAGAATTAAACACCTAATGTGACCTTAGCTCTGCGTCTGAACGATTGGTCTGTTCGTACTAATTTTATAAAAGTCAGCGAAGGACTGGCCTGCAAAAGATTCTACCTTGTAAGGGAAATTTAGTTAAATAATTGAGATATCGAAGAAGAAATTGTCTTTCATCATGGCTTTTTTTGGGGCCAATGCAAAAAACGTTTCAGCCAACAGCTCTGGGCATAGGAAAAACCGAAAATACAAGCTTGCAGGCAAAGCGACCAGCATCTCTTACGGTATTAAAGCTATTTGATTGGAGTTGCTCCATAATCAATTTCAACTTGTTCAATACGTCGGGGGTCCCAATGACTGAAATGTGTTTTATCGATGCAAAAACAAATAGTTAGTCAATCTGATAAGGCCTGTGAGTTATAAAGACAGTACTGCCCCATAGGTCTGTAGTTTCTAAGGGGATATAGTTAGGTAAATTATCCGAGCATTGCCTGTGTCATTCAAAGATAATCAGCATGAGATTTTGTCAAAAGGTAATTGTTAACCCGCCATCAACAGTCACTACAGAGCCAGTCATGTATGATGCATCAGGTCCCGCCAAAAACCACGCTACTCCCGCGACCTCTTCGGGCTTCGCCGCTCTTTTCAAGGGAAGGTGATCATATTTTATATAGTTATCTTTAAACCACTCAGTTTCTACCTCATTTCTTCCATCAGCCTTTACTGACATGGGAGTAA
>DATMMJ010000014.1:0-10438 GCA_035569795.1 Puia sp.
CATAAAATGATCTTCTCCGGGTTTTTTATAAGCAGCCTGTTTTTCCAGCTCGGCAACGCGCAGTAACAGGGAAGAATCAACAACCGTTTGCTGAGCCATAAGATTATTCATCCCCAGGAAATTCACAGTCATGCTCATTACCAGCAGTGATAAAAAATTTCTTGATCTCATAAATTTTAAAATTAAAGTGCAGGAATTCGGTTAATAAAAATTGATCTTTTTTCGTCCACAATATTGCAATTCATATAAATTAAGTGTTCAATATCCAACAAGAGCCAAAAATATTATTCTGCAAAAAAAGCAACTATGATAAGAATCATTGAGGCATATGATTTCGGTCTGGAAGATTGTTGGTTGCATCGTGATTAAGCATTGTAGAGTAGGCTTTGTCTTTTAGCTCCTCCAACGACTGTAATGACCCATGCATTAATTTGAATAATAGAAAGACAAAACTGAGCTTAATTATAAAATCAATCCTTACACAATTGTGTTATTTATTTACATTATTCCCACTATTTATGAGCGGTCAGGAGCAGTGGCGCACAAATCAACTTGCAGTGTATGCCTTAATTTTTTAGGACAATGGGGTGTTGCCAAAAATAGCGTGCCACAAAAAAAATGATTGATAAATGAGGACTAGAAGAAGCATGGAAAAGGCTATTTGCCAAAAAATTGCAAATACACCAATACAATTGCGGCGCCAGTCATAAGTACGAGCGCAGCAATTCCGAGCGAGTTGGAAATGCTTCCGTTTGTATGTTCTCCCATTACTTTCTTATTGTTGCAAATGTGTAGGATGACCGCGATCAAAACAGGCGCAGTAAGGCCATAGAGGATAGCCGAATAAATCAATGCATGAATAGGTGAAATGCCAATGTAATTCAACAACAATCCAAGGACAAGAGAAGTGGCAATGATCGCATAGAAAGCTTTAGCTTCATAAAACTTTTTATCAAGCCCTCGTTCCCAGCCAAACGTTTCCGTAATGATGTAAGAAAGGGAACCGCTCAAAACCGGGATGGCCAAAAGACCTGTCCCGATTATGCCCAGCGCAAAAAGCAGATAAGCTGAATGACCTGCAAGGGGCTTTAACGCCTGTGCAGCCTGCTCAACGGTATCAATGGAATGGATGCCTCCTTTGAACAGTACAGTTCCTGCGGTGAGGATAATAAAAAACATCACCAGGTTGGAGAAAAACATCCCGAAATCCACATCTTGTTTTATTGCATCCAGCGTCCGTTTTCTTACAACCAGTTGTTTTTTTTGATGATTCATTTTTTCCACTTCCATGGTTGCTTGCCAGAAAAAAAGATAAGGTGATATGGTTGTGCCAAGGATCGCAACGAGGATGCTGATAAATCCTTTATTGAATTTTATGGTTGGGATAAACGTGGCTTTCAAAACGGCAGCCCAATCCAGTTTGTACAAAAAGGGAACTACGAGATAAACCAACAGTACTATACAGAGGTATTTAAGGACGGCTGCAATTTTATTATACTTTAAAAAAATTAGCATCGCCAAAAGTAGTACGGTAAAAAAAATGCTGAACAACATTGCATGAACGGAAGGGAATAATAAATTACCCACCGCACCCATCCCGGCAATATCAGCGCCAATGTTCATCACGATTGCTGGAAAACTGAAAAGCAACATCAGATACAAGACGGGTTTAGGATAATGGGTTTTGATCGTCCCGGTCAGACCTTGCGAAGTAATTAGGCCAATCCTTGCGCACATTTCCTGAATGGAAATCATCAGTGGGAACGTGATGATCGCAGTCCATAATGTTGAAAGGCCAAAGGTTGCGCCAGCCTGCGAGTAAGTTGCGATGCCCGATGGGTCGTCATCGCTAGCGCCTGTTACAAGTCCAGGTCCAAGCATTTTCCAGAAGCGGATTAATTTATACAATTGGATTTTGTTGTTGGCCACTTTATTTATTGTTGTTTGTAAGGTTTTAAAACAACACCAACATTAAGCAAAAGAAATAAATATAAAAAACCCACTGCTACAGCGGGTTTTTGGTGTGATTGCTTGCTTTTGGAAAATAAATCTTATGTGATTGGAGTGGGTAAGCCGTCTGCTAATATCTTCTTCCCCAGCTTCCGCGGACCCATTCTTCTCCGTCATTATGGTGGCGGCGCCAATGGCCAGATCTCCACCTATAGCCTGGGTGGGGAGGTGCATCCCAATGCCCTCCGGCATACCTGTAATTGCCACCGTTCGGCTCCCATTCTTCATTTATCCACACATGGGCATGTGAGGGTTGCGGAGGCCTTACAATTACCGGGACAGGCGGTCGGATTTTCACATACACCTGTGCTGAAACGGTGAATGAAACTGTGAAAAAAATGGCTAACAAGAAAAGCCCTTTAATTAAATTCTTCTTCATGATTAAAATATTTGATTACATTAATAAAGTGATGATTCGTTAAGATTAAATCACGCTGATTTTTAAAAAGAGCGAAAGATTAAAACATTTGTCTTATATATCGGCCAAATCACCACTTACAAAGGTGAATGCATACAAAGAGACAATGTTACACTATTCAAAATATATATTGCATTATTCACACATTAAGCAAAATTCAGGAGCAAAAAAATGTCCACTCCAGATCAAAGTGTGAATCATGTAACTTAACATGTATATTATGTAACATAGCTGCCAGATTACCCCATATTTTTGTATAAGGTTTTTCACAGGATATTGGATTTAAAAACGGGCTGGATTTCTATCCTGGCCCTTTTTTTATTGCAGATGTGGAGTACTGGCATTGGTAAAAATTCCGGGGAAATTAATTGTACCTTCAGAAGCTTTTTTAGTGCGAGGAGTTAGGTGATATTTTGGATAGGACAGCAGCGTCTCCTAATGGGCATACTGCAGGTTATTGTGATTATGTCTGTGCTTTGGAATATAAGTTTGCTTTGGAATATTTTATGCGAGGTAGACACCGCAAAGCTGCATCCCTTCTGGACCCTTTCTGGGTGCTTTGTGCATACTTTTTCTTATTTGCGCCAATACCTCTTGCATGGCTCGAGCTAACGTTTATGGCTACTCGAAAACTAAACTGACCAGATACTAACTCCATTTTTCGTTGAGCACAAACGAGACCATATAGTAAATTTCTTCAGGGGAATTAGGCTTGCTCATAAAGTGCGCCGCTCCCATTTTCTTCAACGCAATGGATTCATTAACCTCTTTGGAGGTGGTATACACGATCACCGGAACGCGCACGAGGCGGGCTTGTTTTTTAATTTCAACCAAACATTGTTGACCTGTTAAACCCGGCATACGCAAGTCCAGGAATATATAATCCGGAATCGGGTTGTGTTCATTTTTTACGTAAACCAAGGCCTCATGGCCACTAGATAACCCGATGCATTCAGCTGTTCTGTCGACTTCTTTTACTGCTTCAAAAAAAAGCTTTCTGTCGTCTTCATCATCGTCTACCAGTAAAATACTAATCTTGTTTTCCATAATAATAAAATAAACATAATTTTTTATTGCTTCAGCGGCAATATGATATGAAATTGCGCACCTTCTTTTTCTTTGGCCCTTGCGTATATTTCACCGTGGTGATTTATTACTATCCTCTTGCACAAGGCCAGGCCAATGCCCGTGCCTTCAAAGCGCTCCCGTGAATTTAGGCGCTGGAATATAAAAAACATCTGTTCTGAAAATTGCTGGTCAAACCCAATGCCATTGTCACGAAAAATAATTTCACAATAGGAACCTTCAGCGTTCAGAGTAGGATGATTTCTTATTCGTGCCGGCAGCAGTACGGTTGCAGTAATACTAATGGTTGGATATACTTCAGGTTTAGAAAATTTAAGTGCATTGCTAAGCAGGTTGTAAAAAAGTTGGTTGATCTGGAGTGGGATAGCGTCAATGGTAGGCAGCTGGTCATGCGTTATGGTCGCTTTTTTCTGTGTGATCAAAAGATCAAAATCACGAATCACATTCTCCAAAATTTCATTGAGATCTGTTTTTTTATATTCACTTTGGGAGTCCAAAATCTTCGAAAAATTGAGCACGTCGTCAATCAGCACACTCATGCGTTCCGCCGACACACTGATCTTTAGGAGCAATTCCTTGGATTCGCCTGCCACGTCACTGCTATGACGCAAATTAAGCAGGTTTGCGAAAGTCCTTATCTTTCTTAGCGGCTCCTGCAAATCATGGGAAGCGATAGTAGCAAATTGCTCCAGGTTTTCGTTTGAAAGTTTCAAAGAGATGTTCGCTTCTTTAAGGTCAAAGGTTCTCTCCTGGACCTGCATTTCTAATTCTTCAGTAAATTTTTTCAGATCGGCCTCCAGTTTTTTTGTTTCTGTAACATCTTCAATAGCAAGCAAAACTAATTGCTCGGTGTTATCCTTCCTGAAAATTCTCGAGGCATTCAGAAGCATGATCCGCTCCCCCATCAGGTTAAAATCCTGCTTTATTTCAAATCCATTAATTTTGATTTCATCAAATAAAATTTTTTCAAGCACTGATCGTAAAGCGGGAATATTCCATTGGCCATTTCCTATCTCATAAAAAAGTTTGCCTTCCGTTTTTTCTTCCGTCGCGTTGAACTTTTCGTAGTAAGATTTATTGGCAGATTTGACCACCAGATTTCTGTCTAAAATGATAAGGGGTTCGCGGATGGTAGCCACAATGGACTCGGAATATATCCGCGACAAATTCAATTGGTCGTTTCGGTCAAATAGTTCCTGGTTTAATGTTGTCAGCTCTTCGTTGGTGCTCTGTATCTCTTCTTTTGAAGTCTCCAGCTCTTCATTCAGGCTCTGGAGTTCCTCACTACCCGAAAGCAACTCTTCATTGGCGCTTTGCAGTTCTTCATTAACAGCTTCCTGGTCTTCGGTTATGCTCCTCATATCTTCGCGCACACGGGAAAGTTCGTTTTCCAGGCTTTGAATGCGCTTCATTTCGGCGCTTTGCTTGATATCTCCTGAAGCTTTTTGAGTAAGTTTCTCATTGTTCGCCTCCAGGCTGGATGGAACTGTCTCGTCCTTAAAAAGGATCAGAAAATATGGCTCAACGGTATTTAGCAAAGGAATCACCTCAATAGTTACAAAATGTTGGTGACCGATGAACTGTATCGGGATGTTCTGTTTTATAACATTCTTGTTGTTAGTTTTTGCCTTGTGTAGCGCGTTTCTCAATTCAAAAGCCAACCCCTCCCTGGCCATTTTTACCACGTTCATGCTTGGTTTACCTGGAGATGGCTCGAGCCAAATGCCGGTTGATCCACGGAATTGCACAATCTCCATCTGGTCATTTACCACCACGCCGGGTGGTGTATATTTAGACAGTAAAATATCGTCTGCATTTTTTTGGAAATCATCCCGACCGGCTTCTGTTACAGCAACATTCGCTTTTTCTTTAAACACTTTCCCAGTCCGTTCACCCACTACATCCAAGTACCTTCCGGGGACAGGTTTTTTTGAATATAATTTTTCATTCTTCCCAAAAGCGGCAAACAAATCGGCCGCTGGGCCAGTGGTTTCTGATTTGCCAAGAAGTAAGTATCCACTTTCTTTTAACGCGTAGTGGAAAGTGGTGAGCGCTTTTTTTTGAAGGAATGATTCCATATATATAAGCACATTACGGCAACTGATCAAATCCATTTTTGCAAAAGGCGGGTCCTTTAAAAAGTTGTGGCATGCAAATACACACATATCCCTGACAAACCTGTTGACCTGATAAGCCCCATCCACTTTTGTGAAATATTTTTGGAGGCGATCTGCAGAAAGGCTTGCGGCCTCTTTTTTTGTGTATAACCCAGTTCTTGCTTTTGCAATAGCTTTTTCCGAAATGTCAGTAGCAAAAATCTGGATCTTAAATTTCGCTGTTTTTTCTTTTAGGTATTCATGCAGGCAGATTGCAATGGAATAGGGCTCCTCACCTGTTGAACATCCAACGATCCAAATACGTAATGGATTTGTCTCTTCCCGGTCTTTTATCAGAATCGGGAATATTTTTTCACAAAGTATATCAAAGGTTTTTGGGTCGCGAAAAAAATCAGTTACCGGGATAAGTAAATCCTGATATAAAATGTCTTGCTCCACTTTATTCTTTTTGATCAATGCGAGGTAATCTGAAATTGTTTCAATTTTATTCAGCCCCATTCTACGGATAATTCTTCTTTGAATGGTGGATTGTTTATAATACGTAAAGTCAGCGCCTTTCCGCACGCGGAGGAGGGAAAGTACCTGCCTGAATGCATCTTCCTTTGAGAGTTGCACATCGCCTTCGTCCGCAGCACTGCCGTTCTTAAATGTTTGGTTTAATTTTGCCAATTGCAACGATATTTCTTCAGGCTTAAGGACAAAATCTACCACATCGGCATCAATGGCGCTTTGAGGCATACCATCGAATGCTGCTGACTGTTGCTCTTGAGCGAAGGTGATTCCGCCGTGGTCCTTAATTGCTTTTAACCCCAGCGTTCCGTCTGTTGCCGTGCCCGACAAAATCACCCCGATAGCATGGCTCTGATGCACTTCCGCCAGGGAGGTAAGGAATACGTCAATGGGCATGTTCTTTTCATTTCGCGGAAGGCGCGGGCTTAATTGAAGGACACCGTCGGTCGCGGTGAGCAATTTATTAGAAGGGATAATATAAATGTGATTGGGCTCAACGCGAACGTTATTTGTTATTTCATGAATGGGTATAGTAGTAACCTTCTGCAATAGTTCCCCAAGTATGCTTTCATGTGTTGGCTCCATATGTTGCACTAAAATATAAGCCATTCCGGAATTTTCGGGTATAGTTTTTATCAAGCGCTTAAATGCGTCGAGTCCACCCGCAGATGCGCCGACTCCTACCACCGGGAATAAGTTCTCAGAGGGAAGTTTTTTCTTGTCTTTATTTTGAACTTCAGACATGAGTTGGTTTTTTTGAGAAATTGTTTGTTGAATGCATTTGGCTGAAGCCCTAGCTTATGCAAAGTTGCACCAAAGGCAAGGCTACCTGTAAACAACCCAAATAATTTCATAGGGCTGTGACACAGGTTTTCGATAAATCGATGAAGCTCCTAAAGAATCATAGATCTTCGAGATTGCTTCGTATTTTGGATTTTAGTTTCTTAAAATCGGAAGGTTTTAGGGTGGTCAATTTTTTAAATTGATTGGATAGGTGGGCTACGCTACTGTAACCCATCTTCCACGCTATCTCGGTAATGTTTAGCTCGTTATACTCCAGCAATTCCTTCACTCGCTCAATTTTATGCAAGATCAGGAAATGTTCAATCGTAATACCCTGAGATTCTGAGAACAAGTTGGCAAGATAAGTATAATCGTGCTTTAGCTTCCGGCTTAAATAAACGGAGAAATTTATTTCTAAAGGTCCTTCTGAGTGATGCACCTGTTCCACGATAGCATTTTTTATTTTTTCTATCAGGATACTTTTTTTATCATCCATCAATTCAATGCCTGATCTTCTTAAAGCTACATTCAATTCATTCCATTTCTCCAGTGCAATATTTTCTTCAATCTCCACTTCGCCGAGTTCAATTCTCCCATAATGCAGGCCAAGAGACTCAAGCTCTGATTGCACGATGATTTTGCATCTGTTGCTGACCATATGCTTAAAGTAGAGCTTCATATATCATTTCATAAGATTTAATTATGCGCATGGTAGTCGCCCACTTAGTAAGAAATGAAAATAGGAGATGAATCTTAAGGGATGTTATAAAGGTACGACTATTTAACATTGAAACAGACAGATCCAAACTTCCCAGCCAGTTCGTCGATGCTTTGGGGATCAATAAAGCCACACACTACAAGTATTGACTTTGAGTGAGCCTTTCAAGGATAGCATAGGAATACAACCTCAGAAATTAGACTGCTTTAAGACCGGGTTTTACTCCTTTCCCTTTTTTGCTTCCTTTTCGGCTTTTACCTGATGCTTTGCTTTTGAGATCGGGTGCTTGACGCCATGGGCTTCCAGATGCTCTCCTTGTTTGTGGATACTTTTGCGATGACTCCTTACCTCCTTACGTTCCTTTATGGCTGATTTGACTTTTAGATGAGCCAGGTCTTTTCCGGCCTCATGTCTGTCTTCCTTTTTGTCTTTTACGGAGCTCTTAAGTGCTTTCTCATCATTCTTGACATCTGCAGTCTGCGCCATGGCCCCGGCACTAAGCACTATTGCAATACACAAAAGGATAGTCGTCTTTTTCATTTCAAATATTTTAATGGATAATTTAATTAGCTGAAAATACCGGTGCAAAGCTCAGTTTAAACTAAACAACCCTATTATACAATTGCAGAAAAGAGTTACATCATTCACACATTGCAGGGAATGCTTAAAAAAAAGTTTCAGTCCCTCCTTGGGTGCTTTGCATCATTTGCATTTTTAGGGATACCCGTTACCGGCACGGGCGTGATGGCCTCATACAGATGTACATCATTATTGCAGACAGTGCGAAATCGATCAAAAACCCTAAGATCCGGAAACACGGGAAATGGGAAAATGTGTGAATGTTGTAACATTTTTCTTTTTTTGTGCAACGATCCCAGAATTAATAAAATCAATTTTGCATTGTTGTGGAAAATCATTCACAAACAAATGAGCAAAATGAAAAGCCAACACAGAGACCCAACTCGAAATGGCATTGGGGAAAAGCAAAATACACCTGAACAAAAGAGTTTACAGGATTTAATGAAGCCTAACTACATCTCTGAAATCATTTTTGCAGCGCTGATATTTACCTCTATAGCTTCATGCAATACCACAAGAATCGTTACAAGCTGGATGGATCCTGATGCAACGACCCATACTGTGCGGTTGCACCGGTTCGTAGTTGCTGCCTTGTTAAAAAATCAAACGGTGAGAAAAAGGACAGAAGATATTATGGTTTCCTATTTTCCAGGCAATGCGGTTCAATCATATAAAGAGCTAGGTGAAACTGAATTGAAACAAAACAATGCCATTTATGACCAAAAACTGAAAGCAGAAGGTTTTGATGGGATTATTATTTTACGGCTTTTGCAGCTTGATAAGGATAAGCACTATGTTCCCGGCAACTATCCGGAATATTATCGAAGTTGGGGTTTCTATTACGGCGCTGCCTGGACTGACTTTTATACTCCCGGCCATTATACCATCGATAAAATTTATGAGGTGGAAGCAAATGTCTATTATTTTAAGATAGATAAGCTGATTTGGAGCGCAACTACCTCTACAGTGAACCCGGCAGGCCGCGATCAGTTGTATGAGGATGTGATTAAAGTGGTGAAAAAAAAGATGAAAAAACAAGGGCTCTTCGATTGAGCGTTTGGTTTGGCGCACTGCTTTTTCATGGTCGCCTCACTTAAAAAATGTGTGAATTATGTAAATTTTTCCATAATAATGTAATGCTAGCACGGCGCGATCCTGCTATCTTTGAAACACGTATTCATAATAGGTAAATGGGATATTTTAGGGTTAAATGGGCTGGATTTCCATCTGGCCCTTTTTATTTTAGATGACTTCATTTTATAGGACCCTTTCGATTCTCGCTAATCCAAAGCAGCGCACCATAGAATAACTTCAGGAATCGAAACTAAAAAAAATAAAGCGCCATCTCCATTAAGTAATGTGGACCTGCAGCAAATTGCTTGTTAAACTGAACTGGATGGGACACGTCTCGCATTAAAAATAGGATAGGTGGCGAACCAGAGATTGAAGGGTTAATACATTAGAGAATTAGGCGGCACAGCATAGGTTTTAAAAATCAATGATTGAATTTATGGAAGATAAAAAAGCATCTGATCGAAAAAATGCAAAATGCGACCTGTGTACAGGTTCACTATTCCAAAGAGTGGGTCTCCAAAAAAAATATCTATGATTACTCAAACCAAATTCTAAATCCCACCATATTTGATTTAGCCAAGTGTGAATGATGTAACTTATTGACAGAGTTATGTAAGCGTTGCTTCCAAAAGTAAGCGCACCTTTACACTAATTACTTTTTACCCAGCAAATAAACAAGGATATGCATGTCGCAGAAGAAACGAATGAAAGCTGGCTTAAGGAGAAGGAGATACTGAAACTCAAATTTAAGGCTATCACAAATAAATATTCCATGTTTGAAGAGACTGATAAAAGCGCAATGTCAGAAAAGCTTCAGGGTAAACTTGCAAAAACAAAAGAAACCTTGCATAAGATCATTGCAGCAATGTAGTACCCACCTGAGGTGAATGTCGTTTGCTGTTAATGGATACCGGATTCAAAGACAACTAAAAGTGGTATAGGTAAATGATACAGCAATAAAAAAAATCAAAAACCCGAGCAATGGACAAATCCAAAAAAATCCGCCATATCAACGATCCAGCGGTTGCAAACGATGCTGGTTATCCCCAGTATCCTGTAGCCGAAGATATTTACGTCCAATCCACAAACGAAGGGGAGCTAAGCCCGGACAGCAATACAGAAATAGCCGAACCCACAAGTGTC
>DATMMJ010000015.1:0-6908 GCA_035569795.1 Puia sp.
CAACAGAAGTGTGCCATTTCCAATGTTTATGCAGCGTGAAGATTTTTCCTGCGCTAATCTGTAGGATATTAAAAAGCGTTGACTGTTGTTCAGCTACGTCGTAATTTGTGAAATAAGTATAATTGCTCACAAGATAGTAGCTGCCGGATAATTTTAACTGGTGTTGAGGCTGATCCAGTGCAGCAAAAATATGCGTGGTATTTTCTTTTACAAGACTTGATGGGAAATTGTAGCTAAAACTGCTGGCGCGGTTGAATACATAAGACGGCGTTCGATTTGCATTTTCAAAACCTACCTGAAGAAAGCCAATTTGTTTGCTGATATACCTCCTTAAGCTGATGTAGCCGTTGTAGTCTGCCACGTTTAAACCGCTCAGGTAGAATTTACCGTTTGCCTCCACGTCCCATTTCTGATTGCGCGTTTTGTTCCGGTATTCACCATGCAAAAATAAATTGTAAAACGAGTGGCTGCTGCTGTCAAACTCTCCCCCGAGGTTCTCGACGGTAATGCCTGCCTTAAAAAATTGCTGCGAATTTTTTGCATCAGGGAACTGGTACAAAGAAAAATCATTTATCATTTCCCTCCAGTAATCTTTTTTATATAAAGTATCTGAGGGCACTGAATACAAGATGCGGTATGGTGATGGGAAAAGAACGTTATAAATGCTTCGGTAATAGGAAGAATCGGGCACATCGTCAAAGAAACTGTAGCTAAATGTTTTATATTGAACAGTATGCTCGGCTCTGAATTTGGGGTAGAATAATAGTGTTACCGTGGTATCTGTTACAATTGAATCTTTCTTGCCAACTATATCATACTGTTGTCTGAAAAGCAAGGTAAGGGTAGAATATTTTGTGGCAGTGGTGAATGTATTATTTAGCGGGTTGCTTTGATTAGAGTTTAGGCCCCCGAGCCAAGTAGGGATCAATTTTGGAGTAGCAAAAAAGTTTGAATCCAGATTATGATAATCAGTCAGACCACCGTTCTCTGATGATTCCAATTTGTTAGCAGCCAAAATAAAAAAAGACTGATACCGCTTATTATTTGAATGATACCAGGAGTGGACCCTGTAATTATTATGATTGGTGTTCTGATTGTTAAAAGTGCCCTGAGAGTTCACAAGTCTGTATTGAAATCCCCAATTCCAGTTTTGGTTTATATTTTGGGTGAAGGTGATGTTGATCATTTGCTCTGTTTTGCTTCCCAGCATATAACCAAGCTCAGCGTAGGGCCTTGTAGTAGTGTAGAACCGAGTTTCTTCCGGGGTATAAGCATAGACGTCATATGCATGCAGGCCCATATCCCAACCGGGCTGCATGTGGCCGGAAAAAACAAGATCGTGCGTTGCATTCCCAACATTTGCGAGGTAAATATAATGCCAGGGCACAGGGAACCTTTTTGTGAAATCGAAAATGGAAGAATCCATCTTTCTAAGCCTGCTTGAATCCATGTATCGGAAACTGATAGTAATGGAATCTTCAAGTCCTGTGCGATGTGCCAGCACAGTATCTTTGCTTTTTGTTCCTCCACCTCCCAGTGACCTGAATCTTGAGGTTGGATCTTGACCCTGTACTTTGAATGTTGCTAAACATGCACATGCCAGCGCACTGAATATTATGATTTTTGTCTTGTTCAAGATTGCAGAAATCCCCGGTAAATTAATCATTAACCCTTTGATGGTGGTTATAAGTAAGTTAATATTACAATTCAGTTATAAGGTGCTTAAAAATAGTTGTAAGCTTTGGCTCGGCTTCTGCAGCTGCATGGAGCACTTCTGCATGCGTTATGATGTTCTGTTCCTCCCGTATACCAATATCCGTAATTACGCTCATTGCAAATACCTTTAAGCCCGCATGTACTGCCGCGATAACCTCCTGTACGGTGCTCATGCCCACTGCATCCCCACCCGCCATATGAAGCAATTTATATTCTGCCCGGGTTTCAAAAGTTGGACCTGTGACACCTGCATAAATTCCCTCCTTAACGGCTATATTTAGATCAGCAGCAATCTTTGTTGCTTTGTTGATGAGCTGTTTGTTATAAGGATTACTCATATCCGGAAAGCGTAGGCCCAGTGCTTCTTGATTTTCCCCGATCAACGGGTTTACTACAAATAAACTAATGTGGTCTTTAATGATCATAAGATCTCCCACTTTGAATGAGGGGTTCATCGCGCCGGCGGCATTTGAGATCAATAGTGTTTGCACGCCTAAAAATTTCATTAACCTTATCGGGAACACTACCTGCTGCGCGGTATATCCCTCATAAAAATGAAAACGGCCACTCATGGCTACAATAGTTTTATCGCCTATCTTACCAAAGACTAATTTTCCCTGATGCCCTTCAACAGTGGACACGGGAAAATGTGGAATGGAAGCATATTCAATTTCTTGCTCCACTTCAATTTCTCTGGAAAGGTTACTAAGGCCGCTGCCAAGCACGATTCCAGCCTCAGGCCGATGGGGATATTTTTCTTTTATAAACTGAGCGGTTTGTCCTAACTGTTCAATTATTGTGAAAGGCATAAATGAAAATTGATGATTGACATGCCCGGATGAAAGCTTTTTGGCGGATAACCGGAATTATAAATGGGAGCAAATATAAGGAAAGGAAATAGCCCTAGGGCAAATAGCTTAACCCGGTGGCATTTGATCTGACCGGAAGTATGGCTTGCGCAGACGTTAAAGCTCTTTAGCGTTTACACATTTGTTCCAAGGCAACAGTTTCAAGCTTGAGAAGATTTCCAACATATCCTTTCGTCGCAGATTTTTCACCGTTCGTCTCATTAAAATCTTTAATAAGTAAATTGAGCATTTTTTTTGCATAGTATTGAGTAATTATTCAAACACAATTAAAAAAATTATTATGAAAAAGTTCTTTTATCCCATTATGGCTACTCTGCTCATAGTGGGTTCTGCATTTACTTTTATTAAATCACAAGACTGGAAGATAGGTGACGATTATTCGGTTAAATTCACCAGTGATGATCCATCAGGCGTTTTTCAGGGTTTAAAAGGCACTATTACTTTTGATGATAAAGATCTGGCCGGTTCGAGGTTTGATGTGTCAGTTGATGTGGCAACTATTAACACAGGTAACGGAATGAAAAATACGCACGCGAAAAGCGAGAAATGGCTAGATGTAGATAAATTTCCTACGATTCACTTTGTATCTTCATCAATAGCAGCCACTGCAAATGGTTTTGAGGCTAAAGGAACCTTGGAATTTCATGGCGTGAAAAAGGATTTCACGATGCCTTTTACTTTTCAAAATAATGTATTTAAGTCCAGTTTTGATATTAACAGGCTTGATTTTAATGTCAATACGGCTGAGCCTGCTCATGGGGCGAGTACTTTGAAGGTGGATATTTCTGTTCCGGTCACTAAAGCGTGATATACTATGTCCAGAAAAAATTTTTATCACGGCGCCATTGCGGGTATTTTATCCGCTTTGGCCTGTTTTATTTACAACCGGATTTACCTGTTTGCAACAGAAGTTGATTTTGCCAGGGTGCTGAACCCCGCAGCAATCATCGGGGCAAACTTGCTGGCTTGCATGATCGCTTCAATCTTTTTTGGCTTTTTTTCTAAATGGTTTAAAAGCAAAGGTGAAATTATCTTTAGTCTTGCTTTTGCAATTCTATCCTTTGGTAGCATTGTCATACCCATTTCAATAAGCCTACCTTTGGATGTTAAAAACCCTGAGCTATTTCCGGGCCTTGCAGTGCCCATGCATTTTTTCCCGGCTTTGGCATGGTTTACCACCAGGCCATTGTTTGCGGATCATAAAAATGCATCCTGATCAATTTATTTAAAACAAAAAAAATAAAAAAATGAAAAGAATAAAGATTTCTCTCGTGCTATGGACAGCATTGTTTTGCAGTTTTATAGCTAAGGCCCAAACTGCTGAGGATATTATTGCAAAAAACCTGGATGCGATGGGTGGAAAAAATAAGATCGGTCAGGTAAAATCGATTTATACCGAAGGCACTGTACAGGTTATGGGAAACGACAACCCTACTTCTACTACCATTTTAAATGGAATAGGGATACGGTCGGAGTCTGAATTTAATGGCCAGAAATTCATTCAGGTCTTCACTGATAAAGGCGGATGGATGATCAACCCCTTTGCGGGTGGAAGTGGAGCACAGCCTTTGCCGGACGATGCATATAAAGCAGGCAAGGGGCAGATTTACATCGGTGGCCCTTTTTATGATTACGCTGCAAAAGGAACCAAGATAGAATTGCTTGGTAAAGATGGGGCTGCCTATAAATTGAAGGTAACGACTAGCGATAGCGTGGAATCGACATATTATGTAGATCCTACTACTTATTACATTACCAAACTAGTGAGAAAGGGTAATATGCAGGGACAGGAAGTAGAGGTGACCATCAATTTTTCAAATTATCAAAAAACGGATTTTGGTTTGGTAGTTCCCCATAGTGTGCAAACGGATATGGGAGGCACTTTTCAGCTTTCTGCTACCATAACCAAAGTGGTCGTGAATAAAGACGTTGACCCGAAAATATTTGACATGCCAAAAAGCTGACGTGCAATAAATGGCCAAAGAAAGTCCCGCTCACCCGCGGGATTTTTTGTTTTAATCACTTTTTTAATGGCTTGCTCTAAAGCTGCCTTTCAATAAATGAAGCATCTAAAACGATAAAGGGACGCAGCATTTTATTGTTTCGTCGCTACTATTTTTATCCACGTCTCATTTACTAAAAAGCCATGTGCTTCTTATATAGTTTTGTGTTGTCAAATTTCTTTTCCATTTATGCAACATAAAAACAAAAACATGAAAAAGCAAATCGCCCTGCTGATGACAGCATGCATATTAACCTTGAGCGTTTCCTTCGCCAATGGCAACGACGAAATACCATCCGGAATCAACGCAAATTTCACCCGGCATTTTGGGGAAGCCAAAAATGTGAACTGGGAAAAAATAGATTCCTATTACAAGGCCAGTTTTGATTTAAACGGGACAGAATTATTTGCCTTCTACACTCAGGACGCAGATTTTATCGGTATTGCGCATTACCTGACATCTGACAGGCTACCGCTTATGTTGCAGGCCGATTTGAAAATGAATTATAAAGGGTATTGGATCACCGACCTGTTTGAATATTCAGTGAACCAAGAACCCGGCTACAGCGTGACACTCGAAAATGCGGATCAGAAAATAACGTTGAAAAGTGATAACCTGAGCAATTGGGATTTCTATAAGAATATTAAAAAAAACTGACAAGATAATTGTAAACCTATCACAGTGTACCAGTAAAAAGCTGCTTTAAACAAGCGGCTTTTTTATTGAAATATTTTAATTGGAAAAGATTTTTTCATAAAATCAGGTTATCCTTTTGCATATGTATTTTGCATTACTTTTAATTTATGAAAGTCCTTATTCATGCATCTTATGGTGATTTATCTGCAGCCGCAGCCGAAGAGTGTATCAGCTGTATGCAATCTCCTGCAACGCCGGTATGCTGCGTTGCTTCAGGTGATTCGCCTATTGGGTTGTATAAAGAATTAAGCCGTCGGTATACCCAACAGCAATTGGACGTCAGCAACTGGTATTTTGCAGGTTTAGATGAATGGCTCGGAATGGATGGGACCGATGAAGGGAGTTGCAGGCATATGCTGGATAAATTTGTTACCCAACCGCTCCATCTTTCCACGCAGCAAACCTGCTTTTTTAATGGCCGCACAAAGGATGCCCATGCAGAGTGCCTGCGCGTGGAGCAGTTTATCCATCACCATGGTGGGCTGGATATGGCGGTGCTTGGGCTTGGGCTGAATGGCCATTTGGGACTTAATGAGCCAGGCACTCCGTTTTCAGCGAGGGCACATGTGTCTGAAATAAGCGCCATGACCCAAAGCGTGGGCCAGAAATATTTTTCTTCTCCAACTAGGCTCACACAAGGCATTACACTTGGCCTGGCAAATCTGATGGAAGCGCAGAATGTGGTACTCCTTGTAAGCGGAGAACGCAAGGCTGAGATCGTTAAGCGGGTGATAGAAGGCAATGTAACGGAACAGGTACCTGCCAGTATTTTGCAAAACCATCCTTCCTGCAGCATCTATCTGGATGAAGCGGCGGCAAAGATGCTTGTGAAGAGACATTAATGGAAACTAGATTCTACAGTCAGCACGAAAAAGAACTTTGATAAACTCTATAAAAGCATTAAAGACTAAGGCTGAATAAAATGCCAATTACGGCATCATATTATTGGTTATATCAGTGTCGATATGCTCACGAGTGATTTTGGTGTTTATGCTGCATTCTTCACCACTATAGCTTCTTCCTGCAACTTTCTGAGGTTGTGTTTCCATGGTTTATATACCTACGGCTTTCTTATCTTTAATCAATGAAAATTGCTGAGATTATCCGACATCTTGAAACCATTGCTCCACCTGCTTATCAGGAAAGCTATGACAATACGGGCTTGCTCGCGGGATCGCCTGAACGTGACTGTACTGGCGCATTGATAACGCTGGATTCAACCGAACAGATCGTGCATGAAGCGATAGCCAGAAATTGTAACCTGATTGTTGCGCATCACCCTATCCTCTTCGGAGGACTGAAAAAAATAACAGGCCAGAATTATGTTGAAAAAACAATAATAGCTGCTATTAAAAATGATATAGCCATTTACGCAATCCATACCAATTTGGATAATGTAATTGCAGGAGTGAATGCGGCAATGGCTGAAAGACTTGGCTTGGTTAACTTAAGGGTTCTAATGTCCAAAGCATCCACGCTGAAAAAAATGTATACGTTCATACCGCAAGGCTATGCAGATAAGGTCAAAAAGGCAATCTTTCAGGCAGGTGCGGGAGTGATTGGCGATTACAACAATGTGAGTTTTGACACAGAAGGTACCGGTAGTTTTATTCCCGGTGAAGGC
>DATMMJ010000016.1:0-4222 GCA_035569795.1 Puia sp.
CTCGCATCTGGATACAAAAATTTACATCAAAGTACGCGACAAATTATTACAGGCTAAAGTTGTTAAATTGCCTTTCAGCTAATAGGATATTTTATGAGCACTGAAATTGTGGAATGGTTTTTTCTTACTAATGCCTGTCCAAGGTTATCCGATTAAAACGTATGCCAACTATTCATCTAACGACTTTTATTGCTGCGCCTATAGAAAGAGTGTTTGACCTAAGCAGAAGCATTGACCTGCACAAAAAGTCAATGGCTCATGCTAATGAGCAGGCGGTAGCTGGCACAACTACAGGATTGATAGAATTGCAGGAGACCGTCACCTGGAAGGCAAAGCATTTGTTTAAAACAAGAGTGATGCGTGTGCGGGTTACAGAAATGAGCAAACCTTTTTCGTTTACCGATGAAATGATTGATGGGGATTTTAAGACCATGAAGCACGAGCATCATTTTAAAAAAATAGAGAACGGCACGCTGCTGATTGATTTGTTTTCCTACACAAGCCCTTACGGCCGCTTTGGGAAGATCGCTGAAAAATTATTTCTGTCCAACTATATGAAAAAATTGCTTGAGGAAAGAAATCAAACAATCAAACAATACGCCGAATCCGAAAAATGGAAATTTATTTTGCAGGTAACGCGCTGAAAATTTTCAAATAACACAAACTATTTTATGCAATGATTAACTTCCTTTTTAATCCATTCTGCTACTTTGATAGATACCGCTAATTTTCTATCGGCTACATTTGCAAATTATTTGCCAACATGCCAAATTCCAAACCTGTCTTATTTACTTGTCTTTCACCCGCGTTATTGCAATTGTATGATATCAATAATTCCATTGTCGTTATCATAGATGTGCTCCGGGCAACAGCCACCATTGCCACTGCATTGTACAACGGCGCCAAATGTGTGATTCCGGTTGACAGCGTTGCCAAATGCATTGAGCTGGGTAAACAAATTGATGCCATCACTGCGGGTGAACGGGACGGCAAAATTGCAGAAGGCCTTAAGCATGGCAACTCGCCATTTGAATACCCAAGAGCATTCGTCAATGGAAAAACATTAGTGCTAACGACAACAAATGGTACTAAACTATTGCACATGGCCCTTGACAAGGGGGCCGGTAGTATTATCTCCGGTTCCTTCCCAAACTTGAGTTCGGTGTGCGATTACCTGCTATTGCAAAATCAAAATGTTATTCTGGGTTGTGCCGCTTGGAAGGACAAAGTCAATATTGAAGATATGCTGTTCGCCGGCGCTGTTATCAATCGAATAAAAAATAATTTCTCCGTCAATTGCGATTCCTCGCAAATTGCCGAAACACTCTATACAGTTGCGAAGGCTGATTTGTTCGGGTTCATCAAACAAAAAAATGCTTCCCATTATCACCGGCTCAATGATTATGGGCTGGAAAAAGACATCCGCTATTGCCTTACTCCCGATATCGCTAATGTGCTTCCGTTTTATGAAGAAGGAAAATTGATAGTGCATAAAAGTTAAATGCACTTGTTCCATAACACTCCCTATTTCGTAAACTTCCTTGCCGTTTGAGTCCTATTTTTGCAGGCTATAAAACCGTGAAAAAAAATATCTTACATATCGCTTTGGTGGGCAATCCCAACAGCGGCAAAAGCTCCCTGTTCAATGCTTTAACCGGTCTGAACCAGAAGGTAGGGAATTTCCCGGGAGTAACGGTTGATAAAAGAACGGGCGTTTCCCAAATGGCACAAGGTGCTGCAGCCAATATCATTGACCTGCCCGGCTCTTACAGCCTTTATCCCAAAAGGGGGGATGAATGGGTGACTTATAAAGTACTGATCGGGCAGGATGCAGCAATGAAACCTGACATGGTTGTGCTGCTGGCCGATGCAAGCAATCTCAAACGCAACTTATTATTTTGTTCGCAGATCATAGATCTGAAGATACCGGTCGTGATTGCATTAACAATGATGGATATCGCAAATAAAAAGGGGATTGAAATTGATATTGCCGGGTTAGAACGAGAACTTGGCGTGCCGGTGGTGCCCGTGAACCCCAGAAAAAACAAAGGCATCGCCGAATTAAAAAAAACCATTTTCCAAATCTCTCAGCAGCATTATAAATTAGCGCCGCGCGACTTTATACAGAATAAGACCCTGGCAGCTACTGCAGTGAGTGATATAAAAAGTATTTTCCCAGACGTCAGTGATTATACCGCCATTCATTATCTTATCAATCACGAACATTTCAATTTCAAAAAAAACATCCAGGATTCGATTGAGAAGATAGAATCCACCAATGCATTTAACCACACCAGAGTCCAGGCAGACGAGATCATGCAGCGATATGGCAGAATAAAGCAAATCATGCAACACGCCGTGTCGGAACCTGATCCATTGCAAAAAGCCTTGTTCACTGAAAAATTAGACTCCATTTTGCTGAACAGGCGATGGGGCTATTTGATTCTCCTGTCCGTTTTATTCCTTTTGTTCCAGAGCGTGTTTTGGATCGCGCAATTCCCCATGGATGCCATTGACTGGACCTTCACCCAGTTTAATAGTTGGCTTAGCAACCTGCTTCCTCTAGGCTGGTTCAGCAATGTGCTGATTAATGGCATTTTAGCCGGACTGGGGGGGATACTTGTATTTGTACCACAGATCATGATACTGTTCGGGCTGATCACGGTACTCGAAGACACGGGCTATATGGCCCGCATCAGTTTTCTAACGGACAAGCTTATGCGTAAAGTTGGCCTCAACGGAAAAAGCGTGATGCCAATGATCAGTGGCTTTGCCTGCGCAGTGCCAGCCATCATGAGTGCGCGCAATATTGAGAATAAGAAAGAGCGCCTGCTCACGATTCTCATCACTCCCTTAATGAGCTGCAGCGCAAGACTGCCGGTGTACACCATATTAATCGCTCTTGTTATTCCCAAAAAACTGGTGTTTGGTGTAATCAGCCTGCAAGGCGTGGTGATGATGGGCTTGTACCTGATGGGCGTGGTGATGGCGCTCATCGTGTCGTATGTTGCAAAATGGTTTATCAAGTTGCAGGAAAAAAGTTTTTTCATACTTGAGCTGCCTGTTTACCGAGCTCCAAGATGGAAAAATGTTATCGTAACCATGGTGAATAAGGCAAAGATTTTTATAAAAGATGCCGGTAAAATAATTATGGTTATAAGCCTCATTTTGTGGGCTCTGAGCAGTTTCGGGCCAAAACAAAAAATGAGCGAAGTGGCAAAACATTATGAACTACTGGCACAGCAACGCCCCGGGCAGGCAAAGGAAATTCGTCAGCAAAAGCAAGCTGCCCTACTAGAAAATTCGTATGCAGGGAGACTTGGTAAGACAATTGAGCCGATTATCCAACCACTCGGCTATGATTGGAAAATCGGCATTGCATTAATCACTTCGTTCGCTGCACGCGAGGTGTTTGTGGGAACAATGGCGACATTATATAGCGTGGAAGGCGGCAAAGATGCGGACAAGCAAACCCTCCGCCAGCGTATGGATTCGGCCAAGAAGCCAGATGGCAGCAAAGTATATACCCTTGCTACCGGCATTTCCTTAATGATTTTTTATATGCTTGCAATGCAATGCATGAGCACCCTTGCTGTAGTGCGCCGCGAGACCCGTTCCTGGAAATGGCCCGCCATTCAATTACTCTATATGACAGGGCTTGCCTACATGATGAGCCTGATTGCATACCAGCTGCTGAAATGAGGAAAGGCAATGTACTATCAATTCGCTCGTGTCTTGAGTTAAGAGACTCTGACCACTCTTTTCAGCGGTGTCTTTGCTCGCATGCTCAAAACGATACCCCCAGGAGATTCATCAACTCTTTTTTGAACTGTTGCGGCGATTGAAAATGGATGACATGAAACCCAAGCTCTTTCGCAGGAAAAAGATTGCGGGGGTTATCATCAATATAAATTGCTCGGGCCGGAGTGATCCCAAAGCGCTTTATGAGCAATTCATAAATCTCGTTGAAAGGCTTTCTGGTTTTTTCTTCTCCTGACACAAGCCTTCCATCAAACCAATGCAGGAACTCATAGCGTTCAAGTGCTACAGGAAATGTTTCCGCGCTCCAGTTTGTCAGGGCATACAACCTGTAATCTTCCTGGTGTTTAAGGTATTTTAAAACATCTACTGTTTCCTGGATGGGGCCACCAAGCATTTCTTCCCAACGGTCATAATACATGCGGATATTGGCTTCATGCTCCGGGAACTTATTTACCAGTTC
>DATMMJ010000017.1:0-6840 GCA_035569795.1 Puia sp.
TCCAACATCCAATTTGTTCTTGCTGGAAAAGGGCTAAAAGCCAGTTCGGGCTTTACCCAAAAACTGAAAACATTCAAATACAGATCTGAGGTACATATTTATGAAACACTTGAGGAAAAGGACCTTATTAAATTAACATCCGCTGCTTACGGGCTCGTTCATCCATTCGATGACGATGAAACAGGTGCTATTGTCACCAGTGCGTTCAGGGCTAATGTTGCTGTCATTGCATCCGGAAAAAGCAGTTTGGGTGCAATAGCTGCAGACGCTGCATTATATGCCAGCCTGGGTGATCTGGAACTGCTTGCAAGCCAGATGATGCTACTATATAAAGACGAGAACCTGCGGCTTGAGCTGATACAAAAAGGCAACTTGATATCGCAGCAATTTGACCGGGATACCTCTATGGAGGAGTTGCAAAGTGCCATTTTGCAGGCCTCAAATAAGCAATCCTAATATTTCCATGTAACTTCGCGGGCCTGATAAATTGTATATGAAAGAATCTTCGATACTTATTGATGTGAAAATGGATACCGACAATGTACCCGATCTGATAAGCTGGAAGGCGACAGACACCACAGCGGACAGTTCGCAAAAAGCAAAAGCGATGATGCTCGCTTTTTGGGACGGAGCTGATAAAACTGCATTACGCATTGACCTTTGGACAAAAGACATGATGGTGGATGAGATGGCTGATTTTTTTTACCAATCGTTCATGGCGATGGCCGAAACCTACGGGCGTGCTACAAAAAACGCAGATTTAGTCCATGATATCAAAAATTTTGCAAAGGAATTTTACGGCAAATTCCAACAGCAGCAATTAAAAGAAAACAAAGCATAACTTAAATTACTTTTCTATGGGCTTAGAACAAAAAATAATGGCAGACCTTAAGACTGCCATGCTCGCAAAAGATGAGGCCGGATTAAGAGGCCTGAGAGCAGTGAAAGCAGCAATCATTTTAGCAAAAACATCCGAAGGGGCAATGGGCGAGCTGAAACAAGAAGATGAAACTAAACTTTTGCAAAAATTGATCAAGCAACGCAAAGACTCCCTTGAAATATATGAAAAGCAAAACCGTCCTGACCTTGCCCAAAAGGAGAAGGAGGAAATTGTTGTGATTGAAAAATTCTTGCCCAAGCAGTTAGACGCACAGGAATTAAAAGCAATCATTGAAAGAATAATCCTGGAAACCGGCGCAGCTTCACCAGCAGATATGGGCAAGGTGATGGGCGCAGCTACGAAGCAGCTTGCCGGACAAGCCGACGGAAGAACAATCAGCACAGTAGTGAAAGAATTGTTACAGAAGTGATTTTACATAGTCCTTTTTGATGATACCTCCCTTTAGGGTAAACAACAAATGCTCAAAACAGCTATCGTGCAAACGGCGCTGGAAAATAATAGCTTTTGAATTTACGCTTGAGCATTTTTGATAACCACTGTACCCATGCACATTGCTGAACCAATTAGGAGGTTTACCATTTGTTCAGCTCTGCTAAAAGTTCAAAAAAAATTATTTTAGCAAATGGCTATTGACATTGTAGCGTTGATTTTGCTCGTGATGGCGATTTTCAAAGGCCTCCAGCGAGGTCTCATTGTAGCGATTTTTTCCTGGATCGCGTTCATTGCCGGGCTAGCTGCGGCTATTAAATTATCTGCAGTAGTCGCCCTTTACCTGCAACAAACGACGCAGGTTTCTTCCAGATGGCTTCCCGTGCTCGGATTTTTGCTGGTTTTTATTACTGTTATTTTAGTAGTTAGATGGGCTGCACGACTCTTGAAGAGGGCAGTGAATTTTGTTTTGCTGGGTTGGATAGATACGCTGGGCGGGGTATTACTCTATTTAACTGTTTATATTACCATTTACAGTGTCATTTTGTTTTATGCAACGAACCTGCATGTGATCTCCCAAAGAGTCATTGCTTCTTCGATAACATATCATTTTGTAGAGCCCTGGGGGCCTGCGGTTATCGAGGTAATCGGCAAAGGCATTCCTTTTTTCAAAAATATGTTTTCAGTTTTAGAAAAATTTTTCGCCCACCTTGCATAAAAAGCAAACTGAAAAATTCAGACTGACGTGCAATGGATGATTAGTTAGACCCCAAACGTTATAGTTTTTGTAGACATGGATTATGCAGCCATTTTCTACGTTTAGTTATTGTAAATTTGCTTTTAATAGAAATGGATTTTGGGTGAAATCGATTATTTTAGCGCATCGTTAATAGTACTTAGAACCGATCAATGATACAATACCAGATCAAACAACAGGATAAATTCAAATTCATAGAAGAAGGAGAGGGTGCGCCTTTGGTTATGCTGCATGGCCTGTTTGGAGCACTCAGCAACTTCGCAGGGTTGATTGAATATTTCCGCCATCACAACAAGGTGATTGTACCTATCCTGCCACTGTTTGAATTAGACCTTTTGCATACCTCTGTTGGCGGCTTGGAAAAGTTCGTGCATAAATTTATTGAGTTCAAAAATTATAATAACATTCATTTACTTGGGAACTCCTTGGGTGGGCATGTGGCGTTGCTCCATGTATTAAAGCATCCGGAGCGTATCAAATCAATTATCCTCACGGGCTCTTCGGGACTATTTGAAAATGGGATGGGTGATACCTATCCCAAACGCGGGGATTATGAGTACATAAAAAAGAAAACCGAACTTACTTTTTATGACCCCAAGACCGCAACCAAGGAACTGGTAGATGAGGTCTATGAAATCGTCAATAACCGGCTTAAAGCCCTTAAGATAATCTCACTTGCCAAAAGTGCCATCAGAAATAATTTAGGTGAAGAACTCAATCAAATCAAGCAACCTACGTTATTGATATGGGGCAATAACGATACTATTACGCCGCCCTTTGTGGGTAGAGAGTTTCAGCGCTTGATACCGAACAGTGAACTTTATTTTATCGACAAGTGCGGTCATGCACCCATGATGGAAGTGCAGGATGAATTTAATACGATATTGCATAAATTCCTCACAAAATTGAACCAGCCCGCAACTGTAGCATGACGAAAACCGTATTTATAAAAAAATTCTTAGAGTGTTAAATAGGGAAATCATATCGGCTGCCATTCCTACCTTGAGTCTGAACGACCCTGTCTATCAGGCCCTTGAACTCATGGCCGATTTTCACGTAGCTAACCTTGCCGTTGTGTCAGAGGATAAATTGATAGGCTTGATCAGCGAAAATGATTTATTGAACATTGCCGATGAGGCAACGACGCTTTCACAGTTGGAAAACCTTTTCTCTAAAGCAGCGGTACACGCCAACGCGCATTTTATAGAGGCAGTGCAGCGCATAAACGAATTCAACCTTACACTGATCCCTGTGATTGATAAAAATGATGAATACCTTGGCTCCATAACAGCCATTGATTTATTGAATCAAATGGGCAAGCTTACCGGTGTCAGTGAACCGGGAGGCATCATCGTGCTGGAAATGGAGCAGGTAAATTTCTCTTTCTCCGAATTGAGTAAGCTGGTGGAGACCAATGATGCGCAAATAACACAACTGAACACCTACACTGACCCCATATCGAAGGTTTTCTTTATAACCATAAAGATCAACAAATTTGAGATCGCCGATATCATCGCAACATTCCAGCGTTACGATTACATGGTGAAATATTCATTCGGTGAAGAATTATATGAAAATGACCTGCGCAACAATTATGATCACCTGATGAACTACCTGAACATTTGATTTTTACCTGCCTTTTTTTTAACCATCAAACAGCATCCGGCAAGTTCGCCTTGCTGCCGCAATGATTATACAATGGAAATATTGCCTCCCATTGGTACTAGCCGCTTTATATTTTAGCGCTTCAGCTCAAGGTTTTAACCCCGCCTCAGCCGGGAATATCCGTCCAGTACCGGGGCCTGGCGATTCTATCAGCATCTCCAGGGCAAATATTGCAACGCCTTTCACTGTTGGCAATATTTATATCTCCGGCAATAAAAAGACAAAGCCTTATATCATTTTACGTGAGCTGACGTTCAAAAAGGGGGACTCCGTTTATCTTCCCGAGCTTGTGAAGGCTTTTCAGTTGGCGCATGATCAGCTGATTAATACATTACTGTTTACCAGCGTAGTGGTTTCTCTGAAAGGGTTTAGAGGCTACCAGGCGGATGTGGAAATCGATGTGATTGAGCGATGGTATATCATCCCGGTACCTTATTTCAAGCCTGTCGACAGGAACTTAACCGTGTGGCAGGAGCACAACTACAGTCTGAGCCGCGTTAACTACGGGCTGAAATACACACAGAATAATTTCAGTGGCAGAAATGATAATGTGATCGTTTGGCTCATTACCGGGTATTCACAACAGGCAGAGATTGCCTATGACCAGCCCTATGCAGACAAGTCATTAAAAAATGGATTTGGCTTCAGCATTATTTATTCCGCAAACAAGGAGTTAGATGTGGCAACAAAAAACAACCAGCAATATTTCATAAATGCAGATTCGATTAGTTACGCAGCTAAGTATTTAGACCAGCAATTCTCCTTATCGCTCAGGTATTATTACCGGCCAGCTATCAAAACGAAGCATCTGTTCAGGCTTAATTTTACCAACTTAATAATCGATTCATCCGTCAAGGTATATAATCCAAATTATTTAAATAACAATAGCAAACAGGTCTTTTATCCTGAAGCGTCCTACCAGCTGGATTATGCCAACGTGGATTACATAGCTTATCCTCTCCAAGGAGTCACTGCCGGAGGTGCACTGGTAAAAAGGGGAATTAACTCCGCTATGAATTTATGGCAATTGAACCTGCAAAGTTCAGAAAGCTTTTCCTTAGCAAGTAAAACCTATTTCAGCACGCAGAACATGGCTGTGCTGAAAGTTCCATTTGACCAGCCTTTTTACAACCAGCAGCTTTTTGGCTATGGCAATTTTTATTTGCGGGGACTGGAACAATATGTAATTGACGGGGAAGGGGGCTTTGCTGCGCGCAATACATTCTTGCGTGAACTTTTCAATTTCAGCCTGCCTGCAAGAATCCCTTTTCTCGGACTTTACCGGATACCCTTCCGCGTTATGGCCAAGACTTTTTTTGATGTTGGGTATGTTTATAATAATAACCCTGATCCTACAAACACGCTCGCAAAGAAAATGTTATACACTGAAGGTTTTGGAATTGATATAGTTACTTCTTACGATTTTGTTTTTCGTATTGAATACAGTTTTAACCAATTAGGCCAAAACGGTTTATTTTTACACATTCATAATGATTTTTGATTGCCGTGAGGGACCGATTTAAGAGCTATCCAGTGCGCTTTTTGACTAACAAGGCTCGCGCCATGGGCAATCTGGAATAAATGCGCAAGTTTATGTGGGTTACCCGGTTTGAATATTTAGCTTGCATCCCAAAAAAAACGCAGGCTTTGGACTCGGAACATATACATTAGTTTTATATACCGATGAGATTACAATTGAGTTGAAATCAATGACCAATCTGGTATTTGAGGCTGCTCCAGACTTACCCCTCCTAGTGAGGTATCAATGAATAGACGCTTTATAAACTAAATCTTGATAATGAAAATAGCGATATACAGCCGCGTGATCGATTTTGACCAGCGAACCCCGATTCAGCAGTTGTTTGACGAATTGATTAAGCAGCACATCGAACCAGTCATTTATTATCCCTTTCTGGAAAAGATCCGTTCTGAGTTCTTGCTTCCTTCTGATATATCCAGTTTCAACGAATCCAAGGATTTGAACGGCTCCATAGAATTTATCATCAGCCTCGGAGGAGATGGCACCTTACTTGACACCGTTTCCCTCGTTCGCGACAAGAATATCCCGGTGCTGGGCATCAACTTCGGCAGGCTCGGCTTTTTGGCAAGCATTGGAAAAGAAGAATTGAAGACGGCCGTATCGTCCCTGGTGAACCGAACTTTTGTTATTGATAAAAGAACGCTTGTGCATCTTGATTCCAATAAGCCGTTGTTTGGAAAAGTACCCTATGCGTTAAATGAATTTGCAATCCACAAAACGGATACTTCGCCGATGATCAAGATACACACTTACCTGAACGGCGAGTTTTTGAATACCTACTGGTCAGATGGGTTGATCGTTTCAACACCTACGGGCTCTACCGGTTATTCTTTAAGTTGCAGCGGGCCAGTAGTTTTCCCGGATTCTTCCAGTTTTGTTATCACTCCTGTTGCGCCACATAACTTGAATGTCAGGCCCATTGTAGTGCCTGACAATAATATTATTTCTTTTGAGATTGAAGGAAGGTCTGAACAGTTTATCTGTGCGCTGGATTCCAGAAAAGAAATTGTCGATATGCACGTACAGCTCGCTGTCCGTCGTGAATCGTTCACTATCAGCCTGGTCAGACTGAATGAAAATAATTTCCTGCAAACTTTGAGGAATAAGCTCTCCTGGGGACTTGATACCAGAAATTAAGATTTCATTTAAAAGAAAAATCGGCAAAATACGTTTACTCCAAACCACAACGATTTTTATGGCAAGACTGAAGCTCATTTTATGGATGTTATTTTCTTTCGTTTCGGGTACCTTAATGGCTCAGCAGCAAAGCACTGTGCAGCAAGGCGAGATTGGCATTTCAGCAGGTGCTGCACACTATTTTGGAGACCTTAATCCAAAATTGAGGGTCAACCGGCCAAAGGCTGCATTTGGTGTTTTTGTCAGAAAACAGTATGGCGATTATATCGCAGTAAGACTAAGTGGTCATTTTGCGCAGCTTGGATATTCTGATGTATATAACTCCTATAACACGTTCATGCATACCAGTAATTTAAGCTTCAATACCAATATTTGGGAATTCACCATTCAGGGCGATTTCAATTTTTTTAG
>DATMMJ010000018.1:0-5704 GCA_035569795.1 Puia sp.
TAACTAAATATTGCTGTATTTATCCCAGCTGCATGACCTTTCAAATCAACGAACAATTTTCCATCAGAAACCCGCCAGACCCTTGCTGTGTTGTCTGAAGAACCTGTTAGAACATATTTTTCGTCATTACTGAATATTGCAGAATTTACGCCGCCTGCATGACCTTTCAAATCAACCAACATTTTTCCATCGGCAACTTTCCAGATTTTCGCTGTGCTATCGGAAGAACCCGTTACAATATAATTCCCATCTCTACTGAATAGGGCCGTGTTTATTTTAGCTCTGTGTCCTTTCAGGACCACGAGTACATTTCCATCAGAGGCATTCCAGATTTTGGCCGTGCTGTCCCATGATGAAGTAACAATATATTTTCCATCGCAGCTGAATGAGGCGCTATTCACCCAATCACTGTGCCCTGGTAAATCGTGCAATAACTGTCCATTTCTTGCGTCCCAGATTTTTGCAGAGTTATCTTTGGAAGAGGTAAGAATGTATCTGCCATCAGGACTGAACGTGGCGGATGTTACAGAGCCCGTATGCCCTTTGATCTCATACAATAGCTTGCCGTCGCCAGCCTGCCAGACTTTAGCCGTGTTATCCCATGATGCAGTAAGAATATATTTTCCATCTGGGCTGTAAACAACGCTACCAACAATACTTGTGTGGCCAACCGGCAAAACCAGCTTTGGTTTTTGTGCCAACAAAAAAGTGACGGAGAAACAACACAAAAAAAACGCAGCCGATCTCAATAGTTCCAATAAATCAGATTTGGATGCAGGCATTGAAAATAGCTGTTAAGGGTATTCAAGATAGTAAAAAATAGACGCATGAAGCACATTTGAAATAAAAGCGCCGGATATGTCTTAACATTAGAATAACAGCCAGATCTGCACAATGGTTAAACTATCGCGTTAGAAAAATGCCAAATCGGATTAATATCCTGTTAATGGATTGGAGATATAAAAACTCTCAGATAATTTTGGGTGTCAAAAATCAAAAGTTGTACTGCCTTCCACTAAATGTTTAAATATGAAAACCATTCTAAAAAGTGTTTTAGTCCTAGCTTTTTTGGGAATTTTATCTGGTTGCAGCAGCTCCAGAAGAATGAGCAAAGCGTACGTACCATTTACCAGTCAGATGAAGCAAAGACTGGAAAGGGATAGTATCGATATTAAAAAGGTACAATTCTACGTTGATCAGAAACTAATTTTGTCACGGTACCTCGACAACGAAAAGGCTGAAGTAAATTCTGGCAAAGTGAGGCTTGAAAATGGCAAATACATTAATGAAGTGATCGTCCCGCCATTTACCCCGGGGGTATGTGAGGATATCCAGAACGGCAATCTGATGATCAGCTTTGAAAAAGGCAGCAGTGATCTAGGCTTTGGCTTCGGAAGTGGGTATACTGCAAACACGTATGTACTTTACGGCTATGACTGGAAGAACGGCACTGCAGTAGTTAATTTCGACAATAAAAAATTCAGGGTTCGCTGCGCTACCTGCCCCGACGTTGCCATGACAAGGCTTTTGATAAAGAAAAATGTGGTAGATAGAGTTGAAAAGAAGACTCATGTGCTCTCCGGGAACAAGGTAGAATAGCACGGCAGTCACCTTGAAAGTGTCCTATTTAGCTTTCATGGAACCAGGTATTAAAGACAACGGATGCTATTTGTAGTCTAAAAAAATAGCCAATGCGAGCTTTAATAATAGGTTCAGGGTATTTGTGCGGGTCGCTTGGAAGCCAAAACCACAAATCAATTTGTCAATTCAAAAACAGCGCCTTGTTTCGCGGAAAGTTTAAAATCTTTGAGGTCGGTAACGCTGCCTGTCATCACATTTTTCATTTTAGTAAACCCCTTTGTTATTTCAATAAAGCGGCTAACCATCACCGTTATTTCGGTGTCGTTTGTATTCAGCGTGACCATCAACGTCTGCGTGGAATCGTAGCGAAAATAGGTATACAACCCGTCTGTCGGCACAAACTGCATCAACTTGCCCCATTTAATGGCAGATGAATTTTCTCGGAAATGGGAAAGTTTTTTTACATAATCATAGGCTTCGTTTTCCTGCTGGGTTCTTCCTGAAGCTACAAATTTGTTCACACTGTCGCCCTTCCACCCTCCAGGGAAATCCTTTCGCACTTCTGCGTCGCTTGGATTCTTAAAATTCTTCATCAATATCTCAGTACCGTAATATAATTGAGGAATGCCCCGCTGCGTGAGCAAAAGCAGTATGCCCATCTTATATTTGTCAAAATCCTCACCCATTACTGAGTAAAAGCGGTCCTGATCGTGATTGTCCAAGAGAATCTCATTGCGCATCGGGTCTTTATACAAAATATCCTGTACGAGCACGTTGTATATCCGTGTAACACCACTACTCCACCCGGAATGTTCATTGAGTGCTCTGAGGACGCTCCCCTCCCATTGAAAGTCTATTACCCCCTGCAGGTTGCTTTTCCACGAAGTGCTGATATTATTTTGCGCATAATAGGCCTGTTCTGTAACTGACTGCATGGTGTTCTCCCCAAATACTGTGATGTGAGGGAACTCGTGGTACAATGCTTGGTTGATATTATTCAAAAAGTCCCGGTCGCTGTAAAAATAAGTGTCCACTCTCCAACCGTCAATGCCATATTCTTCTACTGCCCAGATAGCATATTGGATCAAAAAATTTGCGACATACGGATTGCGCTGATTAAGATCGGGCATAAACGTTGTGAACCACCCATTCACAGCAATATTGTAATCGCTTTTGGATGCATAGGGATCAACCAGCGGCTGATCTTTGTACGTGGTGTTGGTATAGGATGGCCATTGGTTAAACCAATCCTTGGAAGGCTTGTCAAGAAATAAGAAATGGTTATCCCCTACGTGATTGTAAACCGCGTCTTGTATTATTTTCAGGCCGCGGGCATGCGCAGCATCAATCATTTTTTTATACTCTTCGTTGCCGCCAAAGCGTCTGTCCACTTTGTATTGGTCAGTGAATGCATAGCCATGATAAGCGCTTCGCTTCGCACTACCTTCATTAGTCAGCGACTGATCGTTTTCGACAACCGGGGTGAGCCACAAAGTAGTTACTCCAAGATCATTAAAATAATCAAGATGCTTGCTGATGCCCTGCAAGTCGCCGCCATGGCGCAGGAAGGGGTTGCTCCGATCACAGCTGGTATCGTTCATGTCAGCAAATTTGTCATTAGACCCTTCGCCGTTACTAAACCGGTCAGGCATGATAAGGTAAATCAGATCTGCGGATGTGACGCCTTGCGCATATACTTTGCCGTTACCACCCCGGCGGGATCTTAATTGGTAATCAATCACCTGCTCCCCCTCATTACCACGAATTTTAATTTTCATTACACCTGGCTTCGCACCGGGGGAGATATCAAGATTTAAAAAGAGGTAATTGGGGCTAGAAAGTTTTTCCACTTTTACCAGCTGGACTCCCGGATAAGACAATTTCACGTCACGGTAGACACCTATATCTTTTTTATGAATCATAACCTGAACCTTGTTCCACTTCATTCCGACCCACCAGTTTGTCGGATAAACTGCTGCGGGTGTTTGCGTAAATGATGTTTGCGCAATGGTAAACAGGGCTATTATTGTAAAGAATAGATTACTTTTCATTAGTTTATTGTTTAGCAATTATCTTATCATCACTATCGTTCACGATCACATTTAAAAGCCCCGCAATAATCATAGATATCCCGCCAACCACCAAAGCGTAAATACTTTCATTGTGAAAAATAGTACGCACAAAAAACCCAAGAATGGCGGCAGCTAAAATTTGAGGTATCACGATAAAAAAATTAAATACGCCCATGTAAAAACCCATTTTGTTTGAAGGCAAAGCGCCGGCAAGGATCGCGTAGGGCATGGTCAGGGTGGATGCCCATGCAAGGCCTAGGCCAATCATAGGAAATGGTAAAAAATTTTTGTCTTTAATAAAGAACATGGAAACAAGTCCAATGCCTCCTATGATCAGACAGAGCATGTGCGTGTATTTTCTGCCTATTTTTTTTGCGAGCATGGGCAAAAGAAATGCAACGATTGCAGAAATACCATTATACACCATGAACATTACTCCAACCCAATCTCCCGCATCCTGGAAATCCTTTGAAGTCGTAGTGGTGGTATGGTAAACGTTCTGCGCAACTGCAGCGGTAGTGTAAATCCACATAGAAAAAAAAGCAAGCCAAGTGAAGAATTGAACAACAGCCAACTGAAGCATAGTTCGGGGCATCTTAAAAATGCCTTGCGTGATTTCTATTATTCCGTGAAAGATCCCGCTTTTCTTCAGTTTTTCTTCTTCCCATTTTTTTATGTCCTCAGGTGGAAATTCATTAGTTGTCAGTACAGTCCATAAAACTGCCCCCAAAAAAATAATAGCCCCAATATAAAAGGAATACTTAACAGAATCAGGAATAATCCCCGCGGGAGCAGTATTGCTTATGCCAAGCACATTGGTAAATACATAAGGCAACAGGGAGGCAATGACTGCACCGATGCCAATAAAAAAGGTTTGCATCGCAAACCCGCCTGTTCTTTGTGTAGAGGGCAGTTTATCTCCAACAAAGGCTCTGAATGGTTCCATGCTAACGTTTATGGAAGCATCCATAATCCAGAGCAAGCCCGCAGCCATCCATAAAGCGGAAGAATTGGGCATTAGGAATAGTGCCAAAGAAGCAAGCAATGCTCCAATAAAAAAGAAAGGCCTGCGCCTCCCCCATCTGTGATGCCAGGTGCGATCACTGAGATAACCAATAATCGGCTGCACCAAAAACCCGGTAATCGGCGCTGCAATCCAGAGGATAGGAATATCGTCAATTTTTGCTCCCAGGGTCTGAAAAATCCTGCTCACGTTCGCATTCTGCAAAGCAAAGCCAAACTGGATGCCAAGAAACCCAAAACTCATGTTCCAGAGTTGCCAGAATGAAAGACGTGGCTTGACAAAAGAAACAGTGGCTGCACCTATAGAAATTCCGGAGGCCATATCAATCGTTTTGGTTAAACATGTAAATATTACATGTTATTAAATGTAAATAAAAATTCCCTCTATACCGCATCATGATGCAATTTATATGACAAACCCGTTTGAAAGCACCGCACCCTTCTTAACTACAACGATCCCCTCCTTAATAGTATACAAAGCGTGGTCCGTGTTTTCTAAATGATTGCCGCCGTTTATACGCACATCATCGCCAATGCGGCAGTTCTTATCTACTATCGCATTGCGGATATAACAACGATGGCCAATGCCAACAGTTGGCAATCCATGCGAATTCGCGTGATTGATCTCTTCCAGCGTTTCATAATAATCATTACCCATCAGGTAACTGGTAACAATCGTAGTGCCGCTTCCTACGCGTGTGCGAATGCCTATTACACTATTTTCAATTCTCGATGCGTTAATGATACAACCTTCGGCGATCAATGTTTTTTCCAATGTCGTTCCGCTGATTTTCGCCGGTGGCAGCATGCGCGCGCGCGTGTAGATCGCGTTATTATTATCAAACAAATTGAAATCAGGAATATCATTGGTCAATCCCAGGTTCGCTTCAAAGAAGGAATAGGTATTTCCGATATCCGTCCAGTAACCATCATATTGATAACTGACCACTTTATATTTATCGATCGACTGCGGAATAATTTCTTTTCCAAAATCTGTTGCTTCCACAAATTCATTCTGCAACAATTCT
>DATMMJ010000019.1:0-2469 GCA_035569795.1 Puia sp.
TCTCTGGCTTATTTTGTGAATGAAAATATGCTTGGCTCAGGCAAATCAATTATGGCAACCACTTTATTCACAGCCAACAAAGTGCTGCCATGGTACACGCCTTTGTTGCGGGTCGGTGGCCCTGTGCTTTCATTTACAATTGGCGGCGCAGGCGGCATATTTGCACCAGCCTTAAGCGCGGGCGCAAGCATTGGTTCTGTTATCTCCGGCTGGTTTCTTTTATCGCCTGCAAACACCAACCTGGTCATACTTTGCGGTATGGTTGGGTTTCTAACAGGTGTCACGCGCACGCCCTTTACTTCCGCGATATTGGTACTTGAAATGACTGATCGCCACAATGTGATATTTCATCTGATGCTCGCGGGGATGATATCAAGCATTATCGCGATCGTCATAGATAAGCATTCTTTGTACGACCATTTGAAATTTCAATATTTGCATGATATAAATAAACAAGAAAATCAAACAACTCCCCCAAATGGGAGATTGGGGTTATCAAATCATAGTTAATCTGAACATTGAGAACATGACGACTGAATCAACATGAATATAATATTAGTTATGATAACGACTTTATGCAACTAATTTCTTTTTATTACAAAAATAAATTATGAAAAAGCCATTCGTTATTGCACTTTGTGCTATTGTTGTTTGCTCCTGCAGCACGAAAAAAGATTACGAGCAGATATTTAAAAACCCGGATATCTACAGTAAGACGGTTTTTCAGTTAAACGGAGTTGTAATGGGCAATAACTTCAGCCCTATGGTGGCCTCGCGCAATTATGTATATGCAAGTGTTGCTGCATATGAGGTTATAGCTGCGGGGTATCCCTCCAGGTTCAGCTCGCTTGCTGGGCAATTGAGAGGACTGACATCTCTGCCTTTGCCTGAACATGGCCTTCCCGTAGATTTCGAATTTGCTTCTCTTCTTGCGTTTTGCAAATTGGGAGAAGCTGTTACTTTCCCTGCAGGAAGTATGGCGGAATATGTGGATAGCCTGAAAAAATTAGCAACTGATCATGGCATGCCTTCAGATGTTTTTTATAACTCCACAGTTTATGCAGATACAGTTTCATCTGTTATTATGAAATGGAGCGCGCAAGATAGATATGCCGAAACACGAGGCGCACCCCAATATAATGTGAATGACTCGCCTGGCCGGTGGGTGCCTACGCCCCCCGGCTATTCTCCTGCTGCAGAGCCACATTGGAACGAGATCAGGGAAATGGTATTAGACAGCATCAATGAATTCCTCCCTCCTCCTGCTTTTCGATTTGACGTAACAGACAAAACAAGCAACTATTACAAAGAAGTTAAAAAAATCCAGGAAAGAGGTGACAGCCTAACGAAAGAACAAGCATTCATTGCAGACTTCTGGGACGATAACCCGTTTAAATTAAATGTTTCCGGGCATTTGATGTTTGGAACCAAAAAATTTTCTCCGGGTGGCCACTGGATGAGCATATCTGGAATTGCAGCAAAGCAAGCCGGAGCAGATTTCCCCAACACAGTGTATGCATCTGCAAAGACATCTATAGCATTGTTCGATGCTTTTATCCAATGCTGGAACATAAAATACCGCTACAATACAGTCAGGCCGGAAACCGTTATAAATAAATATTTCGATGCCAATTGGAGGCCTCACTTGCAGACGCCGCCCTTTCCTGAGTATACTTGCGGGCACTGCTATATTTCTGCATCAGCCTCGGAAGCGCTGACTAGTGTCTTTGGCGATAATTTTGCGTTCTCTGACACTACTGAAGAGGAGTTTGGCATCGCCCGGAGGTCGTATAAATCTTTCAGGGATGCCGCAGATGAAGTCAAATATTCACGCTTTTATGGTGGGATACATTATCAATATTCAATCCTGATCAGCCATGATGTAGGAATGAAAATAGGACGCCTGATTGTTGACAAACTGAAAATGAAAAAATAGTAACCCATTTTTTTCAATAGTTTTAATTGGCTTTTATCTAAAACCTGCATTTGTGTTTTGTAGAAAGATTTCTCTTATTCCTGGCGCCGTTGCCTCGCTATTCAACAGAGTCAAACGACTATCAAAGGGGGTAAAATCGCTTAGGTTATAAACTGACAGTCCTGGCAATGGGGCTTCATCATTTATAATCTTCTCCTGAAAAATTCCAAAACAAAATATCCAATAAAAGCAAAAATGAAAGCAAGGCCAAGATTGCTAAATGTGAAAATATCATAAACTGCCCAGAGGATTCCTTTTTTGAGTCCTAATCCGGAATGCTCATATTCTCCCATCAATAGGTTTGAATAAAAAAGAAAAATAATAAACCCTATTTCAAGAATAGACCTCCACACAAATGTTAATTTTTTTCTTCGTTTGATATTCTGCTTTTGAGTTTGCATTTCTAAATATAATAAAAAACAGCTTTGTGGAAGTGTGAAAAATCTGTTTGTAATTCATGATACCAACTTACAAATTCAAAATCCCCGGAAATT
>DATMMJ010000020.1:0-2594 GCA_035569795.1 Puia sp.
GAAGGAAGCAGCGAAATGATACGGAGCACCGGTTTTAATATATAGTTCCCACTATTGCCTGCTTTCACAATCGATCTGCCAGCATCAAAATCCAATGTCAATCTGTACAGTATTCCACCAGTGACGTCTTGGTGAACCTGAACCTTTAATCCAGATTCCTGGCCGCTAGGAGTCTTCAACGCAATTTTTTCATTATCCGTTGTGATGATATAATTGTCATCCCCTAAAACGAGCCGGATCTGGCTGATGGTCCCTGCTGGGATGGTTGCATCTGCTAAAAGTGTGTCCTTTCCATTGGTAAAAGCAAGCAAGTTATAGAGTCCCGGGTGGGCTCCGTTTAAGACAATGGGATTGCTGGTATCGCTCATAATGATTTGTACCTGCTGTATATCCACCCATACTTCCTTAGCCTCTGGAAAAGGGCCATCGGTAAGGCTCACCTGCAACCTAGAATTTGCTGAATCCGAACTTTTCGAATTCCTGGAGCAGGAAGAAAATGCGATGAGTAGAGTGAAAACGGCGGCCGAGAATAAGATGACATTTTGCCTGTATTTCATGTGGGTTTGTTTTGATTGTTATATAACTAGGCAAAACGGTAAAGCAAAGACTATTCCAAATCAAGCCTCTCTCTGGGCAGTGTTGGGCTAGTACTTTTTTATGCAACTGATAGTCAATTGGCTGTATCGGAACCGGGCTTTTGTTCTCAAGTGATTTTATAGATATTTAGGAATTTATAATAATTATTTAGGCTCCTTTGCGTTTTCTATGCTTTAAAGCGGCTCCATGAAGAACCTGTGCATGATAATCTCTTATTTCATCCTTTTCCTGTTGGCTCAGAAAAATGCAAACGCACAAGCAAAAAAGGACCTGAAAACTGGTTCTGAAAAATCTTACTGGCAAGCTGCTGTCAATTACAAGAGCGACAATGTCTACCTCGGCAGGAGGGATTCAGTGGCCCTTCCTTACATCACCCCATCTTTTGGTTACTACAACAAATCCGGGTTGTATTTTAATAGTTCGTTTTCTTACATTCCTGTTTCCGGTGAAAGCAGAATTGACTTGGTTACCCTGGAAGCAGGATACACGTATAGCTCGAAAAACTTCAGTACGGAATGGAGTGTATCCAAGGAATTCTATAGCGCTCAAAGCTACAACGTGAATGCAGAAGTAAAAGCAAGGATGGATGGCTATTTGTCTTATGATCTGGGTTTTATTGAGCCTTCGTTGCAGGTCGGGGTTAATTTTGCAAACAATCCAGATTTTGGTATTGGGCTCGGACTCGAGCATAGCTTTTCCGCCGCAAAGGATAAATTGGAGATCGCCCCTGCATTTCTTGTCAATCTTGCAACCCAGAATTATTACGCAGACTATTTTAACAAACGGCGCTATTCCCAAAACCGCAACGGAAAAAAGCAGGGCAACGGAGCCAATACAATCACAGCCGATGTTTTAAATGCTTCTAAATTCCAGTTGATGGATTATGAATTTAGTCTTCCGGTTGATTACACAATAAAAAAAATAAAATTGAATTTTGCTCCAACTTATGCAATTCCGGTGAACCCCGCAACGATAACAACCACTGTAAAATCATCTAATGGAAACAACAGTTCGCAAACTGTCACGGAAAATTTAAATAATATCTTTTACTGGTCCTTTGGTCTCACCTATAAGTTTTAAAACAGGAGGGCCTCAATAATCAATTACTCTTTAATATTTGTTGTAAACTATCGAGTAAGACTATGCATTGCAACCCCAGTTTCTCACTGCACTGTGCTTGCAATGCTGGCCTGGCACAACTCTTGTTACTAGTTTCTATTTTATCTCTAAAGTCCAATGATAAACCAGGCCGGAATTAGCCACCATTATCAATCTGCAATTTTTGTAGAATCTTATTGCTTTGGCACCAGCATAATGATAAATCAAACAACTTGTTAGAATTTTACAAAAAATCCTAACAGGAATCGCGCTACCTGAAGTAATTTTTAATGCATACAAATCAACATAGGACGCGCAAAATGAACGCTATTTTGAGGTAGGGCTGACATGATAAAAATGATTTCTACTACAATGCAGGATTGCACAAATTCTGTTTGTAGGGATCAGATATGTTATTTTTGTGTAAACAGGGGTGTTACTTAAATAAAAATATCTACGATTTTAATGATTCCCTTTAACTTCAGATTTTCCACAGTTTGGGATTTTAATATTGTCACTTAAATATGAATCATATGCAGAACTTAAAACTATCGATTTTTATTATTCTCTTATTTTCGTTTGGTACCCTAAGCGCCCAGAACTACGTTTTTGATAAAAAAATACCCATTCCGGGTGATGGCGGCTATGATTACGTAGCCATCGACCAGGTAAATAATCATTTATTTGTCTCTCACGGGACTGCGTTTAATGTGGTAGACCTTGCTACTGATAAACCTATTGGGGTCATAGAGGGGTTGAAGGGCGTACACGGTATCGCTATTGTAAACGAAGTGAACAAAGGCTTTATCAGCGACGGAAGGGCCAATGCCGTAGTTGTGATCGATCTGACAAGCTTCAAGATCATTAAGACCATCGCATTGGCTGCCACAGATGAAGAC
>DATMMJ010000021.1:0-8448 GCA_035569795.1 Puia sp.
AAAATATACATGCAGTTCGGGAGAAACAAAACCGATTTTTTTTTTGACGTCCCAGATGCTTTCGCCACTGCCCCTTCTTTTATCAAACAAATAAATTTCGTTTGCATAGGCCTGCGGGTTATCGGCGGTTACTAGGCTTAATAGTGTCGACTTACCAGCACCGTTTGGGCCGGATACATTCCACCCCTCCCCTTTTTTCACTTCCCAGTTTATATCCCTTAGAATTTTTTTATCACTATATTCAACATTTACATTGATCATTCTGATTGCAAAGTTGAAATCATCTTCCTGCTGGGGTTTTAATTGGCTCATTACCACGGAGTCTAATTTACTTTCTTGGTGAGCCGGTTGGGCAAGATGAAAATTTTCTTTTCTGCCTGCAAAACAGATTTTTCCTTTTTCGAGGTGCACAATATGGGTTGTAATTTCAGGGATTTCGTGAGGTGACGCAATGAGCAAAACATGAATTCCTTTTCCCTTTATTTTTTTTATGATCTGGTGCAATGTTTCTCTCCCTTCAGCGTCCAATCCCGTAAAGGGGCTATCTAATATCAATAACTCAGGATTTTGCAAAAGGGCAATAGCAATCTGCGTTCTTTTATTTTCACCGTTTGACAGTTGTATCAATGGCTTTTGCAGTAAACCCCGAACATGCAAATCATCGAGCCATTTACTAGTAACAAAATCTTTATCAAGGCCATATTCCATCAATTCCTGCTCAACAGTTATGGTAAGTTCTGCATCAGAAGAATTAAACCGTTGCTGGTAATATAAATCGTGGGTGTTGGAAAGATTTTTGAACCGGTGCTGCTCCTCAACCAGACCAATTGTGCTTTTATTATTATTCTTTAAGGGGAAAAAATATTCGATCTTGCCGCTGTAAAAATATTTTCCCGCTAAAGTATGTGCCAGCAGTGTTTTCCCGCTGCCCGAGGAACCGGTTATTACCCATTGTTCACCGCGGTGAAAGACAATATCTATATTTTCAAGAACAGCTACGGCAGCCGATTTAACCGTTACATTGCTAAGCTCCAAAAATTTTTCCGCCATGTTGCTAATGTAGCAAGTTTAAATTATTCACACTGTGCATAACAGTAAAATGTTTTGAGTGATTGCGTTTGATTATATTTGTACGTTTGAGATGTGCACCAGGGTATTGCTTTTCAGGGTTTAAAGCCTGGTCGCACTACCTGATGATGAGGCCCTGATTATTGTGCAGCATGGAATACAGATACCATGCTTTATTGAGTCAACAGCGATGACTAATAGAGCGCATATGTCGGAAACCTAATTATTATTATCTCTACCTTAAAAGAATATGGCTGACAATAAACAAAACCTCTTTGATTACACCGAAGACAGCATTAAGAGCCTTGACTGGCGCGAGCATATACGCATGCGGCCTGGGATGTACATTGGCAAGCTCGGCGATGGGAGCAGTGCAGATGATGGCATTTATGTGCTGCTTAAGGAAGTGATTGACAACTCGATTGACGAGCATACCATGGGCTATGGGAAGCACATAGATGTTGCGATTGAACAGAAAACAGTCACTGTCCGCGATTATGGGCGTGGCATACCGTTGGGCAAGGTCGTGGATGTGGTGAGCAAAATAAATACCGGGGCAAAATACGACAGTAAAGCGTTTCAGAAATCTGTTGGCCTGAACGGGGTAGGCACTAAGGCGGTGAACGCGCTGTGCTATTATTTCAAAGTAAGCGCTTTTAGAGAAGGTAAAGAAAAAACTGCAGAATTTGAAAGAGGAGTGCTGACAAAGGAGTATAAGGAGACAAAAACAGCCGAAGAGAACGGCACACTCATCACTTTTGTTCCGGATGAAGCAGTCTTTAAAAATTTCCATTACATCAATGAGTATCTTGACAATCAGTTCTGGAATTATTGTTACCTGAATGCAGGCCTTGTTATTAATTATAACGACAAAAAATACGTTTCGAAAAATGGCCTGCTGGATTTGTTAAAACGCCGCACTAATGAAGATGAGCTGAGATATCCGATTGTGCATTTGAAAGGCGAGGACATTGAAGTTGCAATTACGCATAATAATGATTACGGCGAAGAGATTTTCAGCTTTGTAAATGGCCAGTACACCACCCAGGGAGGCACACATTTTCAGGCTTTCCGCGAAGGGTTTGTCAAAGTAATACGTGATTTTTATAAAAAGGATTATGATACCTCCGATATACGCCAAAGTATCGCTGCTGCGGTTTCCGTGAGAGTTGTGGAACCCGTGTTTGAATCGCAAACCAAGACAAAACTTGGCTCTCAGTATGTAGTTGAAGGCGGCGCCAGCATGAAGAATTTTGTGTATGATTTTCTAGCCAAAGAACTTGATAACTATCTGCACAAAAATCCCACGACCGCGGAAGCACTAAAAAAACGCATTGAACAAAATGAAAAAGAAAGAAAGGAATTAGCAGGGATTAAAAAACTCGCTAACGAAAGAGCGAAGAAAGCAAATCTCCACAATAAGAAATTACGCGACTGCCGGTTTCATTACAGCGATGAAGCTGCGGGCAAAGACAGAGATAAGATTTTAGAAAAACAAAAAGAAAGTACGATTTTTATTACCGAAGGCGATTCGGCGAGCGGCTCCATCACCAAAGCAAGAAACGTGGAAACACAAGCGGTGTTTAGCTTGCGGGGCAAACCACTAAACTGTTTCGGGCTTACCAAGAAGATTGTGTATGAAAACGAGGAGTTTAATTTGTTGCAGCATGCGTTGAATATCGAAGACGGCATGGAGGGTCTCCGCTATAATAATATCGTGATCGCTACGGATGCAGATGTGGATGGTATGCATATCCGCTTACTCTTGATGACTTTCTTTTTGCAATTTTTCCCTGACTTAGTGAAAAACAGCCACATATATATTTTGGAAACTCCGCTCTTCCGGGTACGAAATAAGCAGGAAACGATTTATTGTTATGATGAGTCAGAAAAACAAGAGGCAGTACTCAAATTAGGGAGCAAGCCGGAAATCACGAGGTTCAAGGGTTTGGGAGAAATTTCCCCAGACGAGTTTGCACGTTTCATCGGGGTGGGCATGCGTAAGCAGCCGGTGCTCGTGATGCCGGAAACACATATACAGCAGATACTTGAATACTATATGGGCAAGAACACCCAGGAAAGACAGGAGTTTATTATTGATAATCTGAGAGTGGAGATTGATTTGGTTACTAGCGATACAATGAAAAATTAATAACCCGCTGATCCATAGTTCTTGCAGACAAAATAACCCATCTGTTGGTATAATGTTTCACTTGAAGATCAGGAGGCCTCAAATTATGCGCTCATTTAAGAAATAGAGGTTTGAGCTTGCCTTTCAACCTCAGCTATTAAAGGTGGGACTGCAAAAGAGGTGAAACTAAAGGCGCAAATGAACAAGTATTAACTACTAATTCCTAATTACATTTTGAAAAATGATCCATATAGTCTTTCAGCAAAATGATATTAGTGTTTTGCATGATGCAATTAAGCTAGACGACTCTCTGCAGGGGGAAGTAATGCAAATCCAAGACGAGTTTGCCGTTGGCCCAATTAAAGATATTTATGCAGCTGAAGGCATCCAGGCACGCAAACAGTGGTGGCGCGTAGTGCTTGCTGATGGGGATTATCATGGGATTGTGGACAGCGGCATCGCTAGAGATGATGATAAAAAAGTGGTTAGTCTGATCGAAAAATTGCAAAATAATCCGAAAGAAACAGTTTGGATCTGGGTTGCCCAAAATAAGCACGATGTGAGCGGTTATTATTGGCTCATAAGCCAGATAAAAGATTTTCATGGAAGGGTATTTATTTTATCCCTGCACAATCTTCCTTTTATCAATGAAAAAGGCAATATTTTTTATCCTGTGAATCTTTTTAATATACCCCCAAGAGAATTTATCAAAGCAAAAAAATTAGCCCGTCTGGTTACAACAACCGAGTTTGAGATTGACCAGGATGAGTGGAATAGGCTTTGTAATGAAGATAAAGGCGTGCGCCTATTAGAAGGTGGAAAAAAAATTACCCAGCATGACTATGATTTTTATGATGAAGAACTAAAAAAATTCATTACAGGAAATTGGCAAACCGGGCATAAAATCATCTTGTCATTTTTGCATAAGGCGCCACATAAGACCGGAGATGCATTTCTGTTATGGCGACTCAAACTGATAGTGGCTTCTGGCGCTTATGATGTGCAAGGGGAGCTGAAAAAGATGAAGGACTTTGAAATAAAACTGAAAGTTTCTCAAACCGAGTCCGAGCCGTCACCTGTATAATTCCTTTTTGCATGAAAATAATCCTTGGGTGCCTTTTAATTGCTTCATCGGCTTTCAAAACTACTGCCCAGACCAAGCCTGAGGAAATTGATGAACTGCTTAAAGCATACACTACCCAAGGCTCTTTCAATGGTGCAGCACTGGTGGCACAAAAAGGAAAAGTGCTGATTCAAAAGGGGTACGGCTATAAAAATGCTGCAGCAAAGACTTTTAATGATTCAAACTCGATCTTTCAGATTGGGTCACTTACTAAGCAATTTACCGCTGCAATTATTCTGTATTTGCAGCAGCAGAAAAAACTTTCAGTCGAGGATAAATTGTCCAAATACATTCCAGATTATCCTCGTGGAGGGAGTATCACTATTGAAAATCTGTTGACACACACTTCAGGCATTCACAATTATAATGACGAGGCATTCATGAAAAATAATGCTACAAGACATATAAGGACTGATAGCCTTATCGCGTTATTCAAATATGCGCATGCAGATTTTAAGCCAGGAGAAAAATACAACTACAGCAATTCCAATTATGTTTTACTCGGCTTTATCATCGAAACCGTAACAGGCAAATCTTACTATGACGTAGTCCGTGAAGATATTTTTCAGCCCTTAGGGATGTTCCATTCTGGTTTTGACTTTGGTTCTTTGAAAACAACAGAGAAGGCCGCTGGTTATTCCAAGCTTAATCCAAAATTAGTAAGGACGGCAGCTATTGTTGATTCTTCTGTGACTTATGCTGCCGGATCAATCTATTCCACCGTAGGCGATTTGTACAAATGGGACAGAGCTTTGTATACTAATAGAATCCTTGACGACTCTTCATTGCGAAAGGCCTTTACGCCATATAAAAATAATTATGGTTATGGATGGTTGATAGATAGTGCTTACGGTAAAAAAGCGGTGCTGCATGAAGGCGGCACCTTGGGTTTTTCGGCTTTTATCGGCCGCGTTCAAGAAGATTCCTTATGCATTATTTTGCTTGATAACAAAGAGTCAATTGGCTTATTGAAAATAGCCGAAGACATCAATGCAATACTAAATAACGAGCCTTATGATTTCCCGAAGCCAAGAACTCAAATCGAAGTGAGCGAGGCCACCCTTAGGCTCTATACCGGGAATTATCAGTTAACTCCTGAAATTCTTATTGCAATTTCAATAGAAGATGGTCAGCTAGTCGCAAAGACAACAGGTGATGGGCGGGCGGAACTATTCGCAGAGAAAGAAAACTATTTCTTTTTAAAAATGACGGATATGCAATTCGAATTCATAAAAAATGCGACCGGAAAAATAAGTAAGCTGATTTTATATGATCACGGTCAAAAACTGGAAGCGCTGAAAATAAAATAGCTTATGAAAATTATTATCAGGCTGGAAGAACTCGCTATGTTTTTGTTAAGCATATATCTGTTTAACCAATTGCATTTTGCATGGTGGTGGTATCCTGCCTTAATTTTGACGCCGGATCTCAGCATGATCGGCTACGCGGGAAATAATACCTCAGGCGCCGTATGCTATAATTTATTTCACCATAAAGGCCTGGCAATTGCTGTGTATTTCATCGGATGCTATTTGCAGAGTGAATTATTCCAGCTCGCAGGATTGATTTTATTCGGACATTCGTCCATGGACCGGATGTTGGGATATGGTTTGAAATATTTTAAAGGGTTTAAATTCACCCACCTTGGGGAAATAGGAAAATGATTTTATGAAAATTAAAAATATCCATCATATTGCAATTATTACTGATAACTACCCGCAAAGCAAGCATTTTTACACAGATTTGCTCGGGTTTGAAGTGATAAGAGAAGTGTACCGAAAAGAAAGAGATTCCTATAAACTGGATTTGTCAGTGAACGGGAAATACCAGATTGAATTATTTTCGTTTCCTGATTCTAAGGAAAGGACCTCGTATCCTGAAAGCAAAGGACTCCGCCATCTGGCATTTGCGGTGGCAAGTGTGGAAGAGGCAACCCAGGAGTTAAAATCCAAAGGGGTAAAAGTGGAAGATATCAGGATAGATGAGTACACAAACAAAAAATTTACGTTCTTCAATGACCCTAATGGGCAACCATTGGAATTATATGAAGAATAAAACACGGAAATAGTCATGTCGAAAAGTAAAACTATAGCAGAAGATTTTCATCATAATGAATCAGGCGTAACAGGCCAATATAAAACATGGTTTCTTGACTATGCATCATATGTGATACTAGAACGTGCGGTGCCGGCAGTGGAAGATGGGTTAAAGCCTGTACAGCGGCGCATTTTACACTCCATGAAAGAAATGGATGACGGCCGCTTTAATAAAGTCGCGAACATCATCGGCCAGTCCATGCAATACCATCCGCATGGAGATGCCAGTATTGGCGAAGCTCTGGTGAACATGGGCCAGAAAGAGTTGCTGGTAGAAACACAAGGGAACTGGGGCGACATCAGGACAGGCGATGATGCAGCCGCATCCAGATATATAGAAGCACGATTATCAAAATTTGCACTGGAAGTTGCATTCAATGCAAAAACAACGCAGTGGCAGTTAAGTTATGATGGAAGGAAAAATGAGCCGGTTGTCCTGCCCATGAAATTCCCTTTGCTGCTTGCTCATGGGGCAGAAGGCATTGCCGTCGGCCTTGCAACAAAAATCCTTCCGCATAATTTCTGCGAATTGTGTGAAGCATCGGTCAAACATCTCCGTGGGAAAAAATTTGAACTCTATCCTGACTTTCAGACCGGCGGGATGATTGATGTTACCAATTACAACGATGGAAAGCGCGGGGGCAAAGTGAGGGTGCGTGCCAGGATCGAAGAATTTGATAAAAAGACACTTTTAATAAAAGATGTTCCGTACGGTACAACCACATCGCAATTAATTGACTCCATCATCAAAGCAAATGACCAAGGGAAGATAAAGATTAAGAAAGTTACGGATAACACTGCCGCGGCGGTGGAAATTCAGGTTGATCTTGCTCCCGGCATTTCTCCCGACATCACCATTGACGCACTGTATGCTTTCACTGATTGCGAAGTGAGCATCTCGCCAAATGCATGTGTTATTGCAGAACAAAAGCCCGAATTTCTTGGCGCCCGTGAACTGCTGACCATTTCTGTTGCCAATACCGAGCAGCTGCTGAAAAAAGAGCTTGAAATAAAACTAGCCGAGCTGCAGGATAAATGGCATTTTACTTCGCTTGAAAAAATATTTTTCGAAGAAAAGATTTATAAAGAATTAGAAAAGAAGCATGCAACCTGGGATAAAGTGCTTGATGCAATTGCCAAAGCTTTTGTACCCTTCTTGAAACAGTTGAAAAGAGCGATAACGAAAGAAGACATTATCAAGCTTACGGAGAAGCCTGTTCGCAGGATCTATAAATTAGATATTGAGGAGCTGAATACGCAGATCAGTGGTCTAGAAGCAGAAATCAAACAGGTGAAACATGACTTGAAGAATCTGGTTGATTTTGCAGTAGCCTATTATGAAAATATTTTGAAAAAATATGGCAAAGGGCGCGAGCGCAAAACAGAAATAAAATTGTTTGAAGCTATCCAGGCAAAGCAGGTAGCCATCGCCAATACAAAGTTGTATGTAAACCGCGCTGATGGTTTTATTGGTACGGGCTTAAAAAAAGATGAATTCGTCGCAGATTGCTCCGATCTGGATGACATCATCGCTTTCACAAAATCGGGCAAAATGAAAATAGTGCGAGTTGCAGATAAAAGTTTCATAGGGAAAGATATAGTATATGTTGGGGTATTCCAGAAAAATGACGAGCGCACGACCTATAATATGATTTACTCTGATGGTAAATCGGGCGTGAGTTATGCAAAACGCTTTAACGTGAGCGGTGTTACCCGTGATAAAGAATACGATCTGGCAAAAAATGAAGAAAAAAGCAGGGTAAATTATCTTTCTGTGAACGGGAATGGAGAAGCCGAAATCGTGCGGGTAACATTAAGTCCGAACTGCACTGCACGCATTAAGGAATTTGACTTTGACTTCGGCACACTGGAAATCAAGGGCAGGACAAGCATTGGCAACCAGGTGACAAAATACCCGGTCAAGAGCGTAAAGTTTAAAGAAGCGGGCAAATCCACATTAAGTGGCAGGAAGCTTTGGTTCGATGACACTTTTGGAAGGCTGAACACAGACCAAAAAGGCCAGTATCTTG
>DATMMJ010000022.1:0-3630 GCA_035569795.1 Puia sp.
TAAATTTGCATAACAATACTAAGGCTGTTTAACCAACAGCCTTTTTGTTTGTTAGTTTCGTAGGGACATTTTATAATTTAATTTTTGATGAATGGCGAAAATAGGAATCAACATATCCACTGGCAGTTTGCAGAAAGACGAAATGATTGTTGGCATTGACCTTGGCACCACCAATAGTCTTGTTGCAATCATTCACCCGGAAACCAAAAAGCCAGTCGCATTAAAGGAACATAACAGCAGTTCACTTGTACCATCTATCGTGCATTTTGACGAGCACGGCAAAATCACAGTAGGGGAAGAAGCTAAGAATTTTCTTATTGCCGAACCTGAAAGAACCATCTTTTCCGTAAAAAGACTGATGGGTAAATCATATAACGACATAAAAGAAAGGTCTTTGTTTTTTACCTATAAAGTAATTGATGACGATACCGAGAGATTGGTGAAGATACAGGTTGGCGACAGCTTTTATTCGCCGATTGAATTGTCTGCATTTATTTTAAAAGAATTAAAGCAAAGAGCGGAACATATCCTTAAAACCCCTGTCACAAAAGCAGTGATCACAGTGCCTGCTTATTTTAATGACGCACAGCGTCAGGCTACAAGGGATGCAGGCAGGTTGGCTGGCCTGGATGTGCTGCGCATCATTAATGAACCGACTGCTGCAAGCCTCGCTTATGGTATGGGGCTGAAAAAGGAACATGACAAAACAATTGCCGTGTATGATCTGGGTGGTGGCACGTTTGATATTTCCATATTGAAAATTAGCAATGGGATTTTTGAAGTATTGTCAACCAACGGGGATACCTATCTCGGCGGAGATGATTTTGACCACGCTTTGCAAAACCTGATTTGTACAAAAACAGCTATAACCTCAAGTAATTTGGTTGCAGATAAAAAATTAGCGCAAACGATACGGTTAAAATCGGAAGATATTAAAAAACAACTCTCAACATCGGATGTTGTTGCAGGATCAATTAATGAAATACATTTCGAGGTAACCAAAGAGGAGTTTGAAAAAAGCATTCTTCATTTTGTCGACAAAACAATCCATTGTTGTGCAAATGCGCTGCAGGATGCGGGCCTGGATGTTAAAGAAATCGATGAGATTGTTATGGTGGGAGGGTCAACCAGAATCCCATTGGTTAAGGAAAGTGTTTCAAAATTTTTTAATAAGAAGGTGCATGACGAACTTAATCCCGATGAGGTGGTTGCTTTGGGGGCAGCAATACAGGCAGATATTTTGGCCGGCAACAATAAAGATTTCCTGCTTCTGGACATCACTCCGCTTTCGCTTGGGATAGAAACCATGGGCGGCTTGATGGATGTGCTGGTGCCGCGCAATTCAAAGATTCCTGCAAAAGCGGCAAGGCAATATACTACCCAAAAAGATGCCCAGTCAGGAATGCGCATCTCCGTGTACCAGGGAGAGCGGGATTTGGTAAAAGACAATCGTAAACTTGCTGAATTTAATTTGACAGGCATTCCGGGGATGGCGGCAGGATTGCCAAAGGTTGAAGTTTCTTTTTTAATAAATGCAGACGGTATTTTAGTAGTAAAAGCAAAGGAATTAAGAAGCGGAACGGAGCAGGCAATTGAAGTGAGACCCCAATATGGATTAACGGATGAGGAAGTGGAAAAAATGTTGTTGGCATCAATTACCCATGCCAGTGATGATATTAGGATGCGGGCTTTATTAGAAGCGCGCACTGAAGCTGCTTTGCTTATAGAAACAACGCAAAAATTTATAGAAAAAAACTCATCCTATTTAATTGAACAAGAAATTGAATTGACAGAACAATCAATAAAGGCACTGCGCCAAATGATGTCTTCAGAAGATAAGGATGCTATACATTTAAAAATTGAAACACTCAATAATATTTCAAGACCTTACGCAGAAAGAATTATGGATATTGCTATCAGTACTTCGATGAAAGGGAAAAAAATATAATTATGAATTGCAAACACCTTAAGATGCACAGTCAACAGCATGCTTGGCTATCGCTTTTTAAAGCCCTCATTTATTGTTTTCCCACGCAGCACAAAATTGTTGCAACAGCTAAGTACGCAAGGCACTGGAGTGGCCCCGCACCAGGTATTGGCTTTTGTAACTAAATTCACTTTTATATTGCCATAACTATATTGCGTATACTCCACTTTCTCAATCCCTTCGGGAAAAAAAAGGTCCACGGCCCTGAAAAAAACGCTTAGCCGATAGCAGGAATAGGTAATGATTAATATAAAAAAACACGCTGTCACCAGTTTATATAAACGCACGATTGGCAATATGGGTCTTATCTGTATCCTTTCTTGCAAAGGCTTGCACAGGAAATAGATGAGGCAAAGCAGGTAGCCAGTTCCAAACCTGGGGTCGGGTGCTTTGATAAACCACAATACACTCCCTAATAAAATGATGGCAAGGATCGCTAATTCGTTTTTTGTTCGCTTCAAAAAATTATTGAGAAATATTAAGTTAATAATTGCCGTAATTGCAAGAATCGCCATTAATAACTTATCCGCTATACTCAAGTTTGCCCACCATCTGGGAATCCATTGCGAAGCAGTAAGAAATATGCTTTTTTCAGAATACACGCCCACCACTGGAAATCTTGCGTAGGCAGTAATATAATGCTGGATATAAACGGGTACAGATATATCTGGTTTCCAATCAGGAGTAAAGAAATCAGCAAATGTGGAAGGGTACATCGGATAACCTGAGGATATTAGGTTCCTGATTAAGATTGGTGTTATGGTCAGCGTTACAATAACCAAGACAATAGCTGCACGGCCAATTTGCTTTTTTTGTAACAATTTGGCGAGCACTGGAAGGATCAACAATAGGATTACAATAGCCGAAAATTTTATTGCTACGGCCGCAGAGCAAAGCACTACCGGCATAAACAAGTATCCCTGGTCAGATTGGAAATAATTTGAATAATTTAGAATTGTATAAACTGCTGCCATTATATATAAGGCGACAATAAAATCGGGGCTCGCCGACGCTGCTGTTAGTCGTACTTGGGTCCAAGACAGGATTGTGAATATGAGCAGCAAAAGCCAAAACCATCGATTATCTTTTGAGTCTTCATTTATTGTTTTTTGTCTGGTTGGTTCAAAGATTTTACCGATCACAAAAATAAAATACCAGCATAAAATGCTCCCGTTAACGTAAAAGGAGGTGTTCAGGTTTTTAGATACAGGGCAGAACACTGCCTCTACAGCAAACCACATACTTTGAAAGCCCAGATGAGGCTGTAAATTCACTAAGCCCGGAATAACAGAATAGTTCTTCATCCATAAAATTGCCTGGCAATGATATGCTAGGGTATCGGGATGTTTGATTGTATAGGAAGAAATGATTAAGATTAAGAGTATGCACCCAGATAGTAAGCAGTAGCTTGGAATTGTAAAGCCTTTGAAAAAAAAAATAACCTGCTCATTAATTTTGTTCCTGTTTTTCCGGAAAAAAAAATATATCAGGGCAGGCAGTGCGATTATCAGATGGGCTTTCCAGTCCAAGGAGATAAATAAGGAAAAAAGTAGCGCTAAAACGCCAACCAAGGACAGCCCCGAAAGGCAAACTAACGGGAATTCAACCTGCGATAATGTGGTGCTTTGTTTTTTTAGTAAAAT
>DATMMJ010000023.1:0-7253 GCA_035569795.1 Puia sp.
TCAAACCCTAAAAGAGCGGTGCTGTCAGTTGCACTTGTGGGATTGGAGAAATTAAAATACTTGTCAGCCTTATGATAGGATTCAACAACGGTGATTGAGCGGTCACCGGGGCTTCCGGAATCGCTTAATGCAAACAATAACAATAAGGGCAATAACAATATAATTCTCCCGGACATTGGATAAAAATTCCCTTAAGGAACTGGATTTAAGAATATGGCTATTATAATCCAGCTTAAACGACCGGGAAAACTCTCTTATTGCCTGCAAGTTATCAATTAGTCCTCGTCACTACAATGATGGGTGGCCTTGGGTTTCCATTTCTGTTTGCACCCGTCGTGCCAAGCAAATTGATCAGCAATAAGTCATTGAGAATCTTATTTAATGTATTTTCTATATAAGCCACCAGTGAGGGAGGCACATCTGCTTTCCTGTTGTAATAAATAAGGGTCACAGGGATCTGCTGCATAGCCATATTACTGCCATCGTTCAGTTTGTAACTGATGGTAGTCTGTATGGTTGTACCATTCAGAGTCAGCAATCCCAGAGTATTAAAGGCTCCCTGGTTCAATGTTTTCCTCAGATCAATCACCCCGGTATTTTTATCAATGGCAATCTTCTGGCTGGTAGCTTGTCCGGTAACATCAAACATACAGGTAATACCTCCTGTAATGCCGCCTCCGTTACAGATCGACATAAGATTGGGATTGGCGTTGAAATAAGGGAAGGCATTTTGTTCGCTATTGGCAAGCACATAAATACTGTCTGCGTAAGAGGCGCCAGCCAGGATCATAGTTTGCAAGCAAGTGTCGGTAGTGCCGTCTTTTACATACCCAATATTGTACCTCAAACCTGTTTCACTGCGGGTGATGTCGATTGCACCGGTATATTTATTGATGTTCATCCCAACAGGCCATGCAAAATATTGCCCGCTAGCCGGGTTGTTGATCGGTTTCACTATATAGTCGCCCTGTGATGGCTGTGTGTAAAGTATGCTATCTCCATAATCCGGCCCCCCTGAGCATTGGGTTGTTGCCATTTGGGGATATGGGGCAATAGAATTTGTGGATGCGCTATCATGCGCCGCGTTAGTATTACTACTGTCGTGGGTAGCATTATTACTAACTGACTGGGTCTTAGATTCCAGGGTTTTGCGGCACGCCAGCATGCTGAAGAAAAACAGCATTACGGCTAGGGTATTAATACAGATGCTTTTTTTCATTGGGTTTAGATTACGGATTATTAAAGGCAAAATTATACATTAGTTTTTATATTGTCAATACCTTAAGACCTTTGCCAGTTGGGCTCTCCAGGTGGTCAGGGTCGAATGCTTTTCCATTTTTTTTCTATTGGCCAAATATTGCATTTATAATCAACTGCCAACTAGCCATATATGACATATTTCGGTGGTTTATACTCTTCACATTTAATCGTATTGCTACGGTAACCTGTTTAGTAAATACTACTGAGTGATTTGTAACCACGTTTGGTCAATTTTGTCATGGGATGGATAAGTCGGATACCTGAAAACCCGCCAAAAGTGAGCGCATACAACGATACTCAATGGTCAATAATCTTAAGGAACTGATTACAAAGGGATACATCTATGGGCTTAAAATCATCGATTTAAGTCCTGCTTCCCGACAAATCCTTCTTATTTTCCAAATAAATACTTCTCAAAACATGCGCTCTGGGGTCAATCTAAAATCATCTTTTTAGCATTTTTTCTTATAAAAACGCTACAACAGTCATAACTTAACCCATCTACCTTTGATTGCGCCATTATTCATTTTTCATTTTTATTTTTGCTTCAATGGCACAAAAGAAATTAATGCGGTTTGAAGCAATCAAAACATTTCCCAATGTGTTGCAATACCCGGAAGGCATAGCCGGCAATTGGAAGAATTTTTTTAACAATGACAATCCTGTTTACCTGGAACTTGCTTGCGGCAAAGGCGAATACACGGTGGAGCTTGCCAGAACATTCCCGCAAAGAAATTTTGTTGGCGTTGACCTGAAGGGCAATCGCATATACGTGGGAGCAAAAAAATGCCTGGAACAAGAAATCGCCAATGCCGGATTTTTGCGGACGCAAATAGTCAGGATCAATGATTATTTTGCCAGAGGTGAAGCAAAAGAGATCTGGCTCACCTTCCCTGATCCCCACTTGCGCAAATCAAAAGCAAAAAAAAGATTGACACACCCGAGGTTTTTGAGGCTTTACCAGCAGTTTCTCCCAGAAGCCGGGTTGATACATTTAAAAACAGATTCGCCTGATTTGTTTGCTTTCACTTTGCTGGTGATTGAAATGTATGGGCTCCGGTTGCATGCATGCGAGGATAACGTATACGCGCAACCGGAAATAAAACAGGAGCTCAAAATCAAAACGTATTACGAAAGCCTGGACATTGCGCAAAGTAAGCGGATACATTACCTCTGTTTCTCTTTGCCGTCCGCACCTTTGGCTGACCTGGATGATATTTTACAAAAAACAGTTAATGCAAATGAACCAGCAACTAGTTGAAGGAGTTGATTTTTATTATAATGACGAGGGATATATTGTGCTGACTGAAAAGTATCATCTCCAAAAAGGTTTTTGCTGTGGTAATGGATGTATACATTGCCCTTATGATTTTGAAAATGTGCCTGAGCCAAAGCGGAGCGATTTGAAAAACAAGCCACCAGGACCCTTAAGTAATATTTTATAATCCATGTTATGATCAAGAAAGAAAAGCTAAAAACCGTCAGGCCTTCTGGCAAGCAGGAAGAGTCGTTTTTTGAGCTGGTTTATCAAGTGGCACGCCAAATCCCAAAAGGAAGAGTCACGTCGTACGGGGCCATTGCTGCTTGTCTTGGCACAAGGCTTTCCGCACGCATGGTTGGCTGGGCGATGAATAGCGCGGGAAACGCAAAGCCAAAAGTTCCTGCACATCGTGTAGTGAACCGCAACGGCATGCTCACCGGCCAGCATCATTTTGCTACCCCTGAATTGATGCAGCAACTACTAGAAAAAGAAGGGGTGAAGGTAAAGAATGATGCAGTAGTTGATTTTAAAAAACTCTTTTGGAATCCGGGGGAAGAGTTGCTCTGACTTAAATTCTTATCCAAATAAGCTTTCTTCGGTACTGCCCTGTTCGAGCGGCAGAACTACTTTGGACTTTCTTTGGGTAAAGGCCCCCTTCAAGTGTACCGGTTAAGCTAGCCTGATGCGTTGCTTGTTCAAGGAGTTGGTTGAGGGTTCACTATAATTGATTTAACCATAATTGATTACTTTCTCAATAGTACCTGCTTATCATCAAATAAACAACCACCCCCGTAACCGCCACATAAAACCAAACAGGCCATGTAATTCTTGCAAGCTTTCTGTGGGTATCAAATTTCTGCTGAAATGCTTTTTGCAAAGTAAATAGTACCAGCGGCACAATAACGGCTGATAAGATAATGTGCGAAGTAAGGATGAAATAATAAACATAACGCAAAGAGCCTGCCTTTAGTTTTTCCTCGTCACTTAATATACCATCGTGGTTTATGTCGCCAAATTTCACGGAAGGATTTGATGCATGATAAATAACATACGAGACTAAAAAAATGGTGCTCAACCCCACAGCGATTAAATTCGCTGTTTTGTGTGCCTGGATCTGGGCGTTTTTTATGAAATACAGACTGGCTAAAAGCAGTATGGCTGTCGTCGAATTGAGTAGCGCATGAAACAACGGCAATGCACGGGTGTTAAAACCAAAGTCAATTTTTACGTGTGGCACCAGCAAAATAACTGCTACTGCAACCGGTATCGCAACAGAGACTATAACGATCGGTACGGTGAGACTTTTTGTTTTCATACTTTATGCTGGAAAATTTTTTTGCTTTCTACTGAAGAAAAATACGGCGGCGGCGGTGCCCAAAATAACAACGACAAACATCGGGAGCAAGGGCTTCAGTTCGCTCAATGCGGATTTGCCGTTCTTATCCCTTTCAAGCAATATTAAACCAATGTCGCTGGCTAATTTTGAAAGCGACGCGCTGTCGAGCCCATCATAATACCCCCGCACAATATGGCGTTTGTCCAACAAAACCATTTTTTGGGTATGAATGAAATTAGTGTCTGCCCCTTCTCCATCTGCAATCCCCATCTTCAATTCGTTTAACGCAAAATCATAAATCTGTTTTTTCCCACCCGTCAAAAGCCACCAAGCATCGGGATCAACCCCAAACCGGTCAGCATATTTTTTCAGCACGGAAGCAGAATCTCTGGTCGGATCCACAGTAAATGAAAGCAACTTAACTAACGACGTATCTGTCATTTTTACCCCATCCCGCAGCTTCAGGGCGTCCTGCAACTGCTTCATATTGTGGGTGAGCATCGGACAGATATTGGGGCAATGCGTGAAGAAAAAATCAGCTACAATCACTTTCCCATTTAGTGAATCCAGCGAGACCGTTTGTCCCAATTGATTGATGAGAGAAATATCAGCAGCACTATGCCAGATGGTATCATCGATTTGTTTTCCATCTTTGAATTTCACAGTGACAGAGTCAAAAAAATACCTGCGCGGCATCGCTATAGCCCCTTCACTCGCATATTTTACAATGAGATAGCTTACAAGTGGAACCATCACCGCCACACATATCGCCAATAATGCTTTTTTGCTCACAAATATTTTAAATTAAAAACCATCCTGATAAAAAAGAGCAGGATGGTTGGAAGACCAATGTATCACCAAACGTCTTCAACTATTCCACCCCGGGCTTTTTAGCTGCGGGCGTTTTGCTTTGCTGCACATGATAGGAATCGTATTTATTGCGCAGTTCTTTGTAGGAATTTCCATCCCACAAAAAAGCAATCAAAAACCAGACAAAAAGCATGGCAGGGAAAGCAAGGCTCAATATCAGATTTTTGATCTCGTGCTTTAGGTGCATAAATTCGGCAATAATGAAAAATGCTTTAGCCAGTGTGCCAATCACAAATATGCCGTTTAAAAAATGCTTCGGCAAAAAGCTTGTCTTATAATACAAGATTGCGAGCATAAGTTCTACTACAGTTATTATTAGCAGTATCCAGAAAGTTCTCCAAATAGCTTTAGTAGAAAAACTCGGCTCCCCATGACCAGCAGCATCTACATGTACATCACTCATGATAGTAAGATTATTCTTTTAAAGTTAAAGCAAATAAAAACAGGTGAACACAAACACCCATACCAGATCTACAAAATGCCAGTAGAGTCCGGCTTTTTCGATCATTAAATAATGGCCTCTTTTGTCAAATGAACCTCTCCACGCCATGATCAGCATGATGATATTGATGATAACGCCGGAGAACACATGGAAGCCGTGAAAGCCGGTGATGGTAAAAAAGAAGTTTGTAAAATTGGTTGAGGACTGGGTTCCATCTGCATTCATAAAAGGATTTCTTCCCCACCACGCTCCTTCCCCATGCAGGTGTGTCCACTCCCAAGCCTGACAACTTAAAAAAGCAATCCCTCCTAAAATAGTCCAGAACATCCATTTAACAACTCCCTTGCGGTCATTGTTATGACCTGAGGCAACAGCCAGTACCATCGTAACAGAACTCATGATGAGTATGAATGTCATTAAGCTCACAAATGCGAGCGGGACAGGCATTTCCCCCGGTACGCCCGGAAAAGTGCGAAAGACCTCATTGGGATTGGGCCATGAATTGCTTGAAAAACGTATACTCCCATAAGAGATAAGGAACGCACCAAATGTAAATGCATCACTCATTAGAAAAAACCACATCATCAGCTTCCCATACTCCACATTGTACGGGCTTTTGCCACCGCCCCACCATTTCTGCCCGGCTGGTACCACTTGTGCCATATTTTAATTTTAGTTGATTCGCAAATTTATTCAACAAAACCGAAAATCAATGTATCGCTAAAAAGAAAATAAATAAATAAATCCAAAGCAGATCCACAAAATGCCAGTACGTGCTCACGACTTCGATGGGCACGCTGTCATAGCTTCTGACCCTTGCACTAAATGCTTTAAAAAACATGACTGTAAGTGCGATCACACCACCCAGAACATGCAGTGCATGAAGCCCCGCGATCACATATAAAAATTGTCCCGCGCCAGAGCCTCGTAATGTCACACCGCTATTCCAAATTTGGCGGAACCCCAAAAATTGCAAAGCAATAAAGCCGATCCCTAAACCAACCGTACCTGTCAGCAGATTCCTATACCTCAGCATCTGTCTTTGCTTAAAAGACTTCCGAGCCATTTGAATTGTCAAACTGCTGAGTAATATCACGGCAGTGGAATACCAAAAAGCCTGCGGGATAAGGAATGTTGTCCACCCGGGCTGGTCACGTTTCACAATGTATGCGCTGGTAAAGCCTGCGAACATCATAATGATGCTGCTGATTGCAACCCATAAAATGAACTTATGCGGGTGTATTTTTTTTTGTTGCTGGTTCAAGTTTTCTTTTACCTCAATTGACTCTATCATTATTATTTTAGTTATATCCTGCTACATCTTAATTTTATCAATGAGCAAAGCCAGTAGCACAATAGGCAAATAAATATAGCTGCTGAACATCACCCTTCTTGCTGCCTGCACCGTCATCTCCCTGTACAATCTGATGCATTGCCAAACCATAAAACAATTGGCGACCAGCACAACCACCAAACTTATAAATCCACTTACCCCTAATAAATAGGGGAGAATGCCAACAGGCAACAGCAACAAAGAATAAATGATCGACTGTATGGCTGAATATTTTGTAGGTCCTTCCACTGATGGCAAGAGTTTAAAACCTGCGGCTGTATAATCCTTATGCGCGATCCACGCGATTGCCCAAAAATGAGGAAACTGCCAAAAAAACTGAATTGCAAATAATGCCCAGCCACCAGCGCTCAGATTATCGTTGCCGGCTGCCCAGCCAATCAAGCAAGGTAGCGCTCCCGGCACGGCTCCCACAAGTACGGAGATGGAGTTTACTGTTTTGAGCGGCGTATAAATAAGCGCATACACGAATAAACTGAAAGCCGAGAGCGCTGCTGTCAAGAAATTGAAGTGCCAAAGCATTACTACACCTGTTACACCTGCAATCACGGCAAATATCCAACCCTCCGTCGTGCTCATCCTTCCGCTTGCGATCGGGCGGTTAGCAGTTCTTTTCATCAGGGCATCGCTGTCTTTCTCAATTACCTGGTTAATCGCATTTGCGCTTCCCGTTACCAGCATCCCACCCACAAAAAAAAGAACTATGGATATCCAATCAAAGGCGATCACTTTG
>DATMMJ010000024.1:0-3486 GCA_035569795.1 Puia sp.
CTTTTGATTTATTGGTTTTGAAAAGTGAATGCAAAGTCGTGCCTATCAGTAAAATAATGGGAAATTCCGCTAAGGCTGCTTCCAATTGCATGCCGGATTGAAATCCAAGTGATTTACAATACAGTAGTGGTATGCGGTATACGAATCAGTTCGTTTTTGATACACAAAGGTGTACGTTTTTGATACAACTTGTCTCAAAAGAAAAAAAGCGTAAGAAGGTATTTTGCTTTTCAGTCCGCACGGGGTAATGCAGTGCAAAAGCAAAGCATTTTCTATTTAGTGTATAGTCTTTTATCCTATTTTTATGATCGGTATAGCTGAAGGTAAAAGACAAAAATTCGCCCAATTATTCAAGCCCAGTATCGGAGTAGCAAAAGATGGCAATGATGAAAATTCCACAATTCCGGCCATTGCATTGGCTTTCATTCTGCATGGCTTAAATAAGCACGCTCTTCAATCGGATGGACCTTGTTTTAAAGGCAAATTTTTTTAAATAAATTTATACACCTCTCATGGTTTTGATGGCATGAGGTGACGAAAGCTACTCTCTCGAAAATGGAAGTGAATAATAAAATGGACGGTGAGCCCCAAAGATTTTCTCCTGAGCCAGTCACCTCGCCAAGCTACTGGCTTACCCGCTTTGTGATTATCCGTCTGTTGGGAATAGTCTATGCCGTTGGCTTCCTTGTGGCAATTAATCAGATCATCCCCTTGATAGGCTCTAATGGGCTGCTTCCAGTGGGGATTTACTTAAAGCAGGTTAGCGGTGCACTGGGCTCAGCAGGAGCAGGTTTTATACGCTTGCCATCGGTGTTTTGGCTATGGCATTCTGACCGTGCACTCCTGACTATAGCGTGGATCGGATTTGTGTTATCATGTATAGTTGTGGCAGGCTACGCTAATGCGCCGCTGCTTGCAGTGTTGTGGTTTCTCTACATGTCCTTTGTACATGCAGGACAGGAATGGTATGGCTATGGCTGGGAGATACAACTTACCGAAACCGGTTTTCTCGCCATCTTTCTTTGCCCGCTGATTGAAATCAGACCGTTTCCCAGACGCCCGCCACCCATTCCAATCATCGTCTTATTCCGATGGCTGATTTTTCGTATCATGCTTGGCGCCGGAATGATCAAGATACGCGGGGATGAAATATGGCGCAATGGGACTGCACTCTATTATTACTTTGAGACACAGCCCATACCTGGTCCTTTGAGCAGGTGGTTCCATTTTTTGCCGCGTGTAGTGCTGCAGATGGGAACCTGGTTTAATTTTTTGGCCGAACTTGTTGCGCCATGGTTCGTGTTCTGGCCGCGAGTATCGCGCTGTATTGCGGGATTAGTGATCGTGCTTTTTCAAGGAACAATTATCCTCAGTGGAAATCTCTCCTTTTTAAATTGGGTGACCATTATTCCGGCACTCGCTTGTTTTGATGACAGCTTCTGGTCCAAGCTTCTTCCCCGACCACTCGTCAGCAAGGCAAAAGCCGCTGCTGCCCGAGGGGAAACATCAAAACCTATGCTGGCCACTGCCTGGGTAGTAGCTGCTCTAATTGGTTTGCTGAGCATACAGCCTGCACTCAACCTGCTTTCTCCTGGACAAATCATGAACCGCTCTTTTGACCCCCTGGATTTGGTAAATACCTATGGCGCATTTGGAACGGTGGGCCAGGAACGGTTGAATGTGGTATTCGAGGGGACAATGGATGATACTCCTGACGAGAAAGCCATTTGGAAACCCTATATCTACAAAGGTTTACCTGTTTCTGGAGGCAGGCGGCCGCCGCAGATAGCACCCTACCAGCTTCGTTTAGACTGGCAAATGTGGTTCGCTGCCATGTCGACTCCGGACGAATATCCTTGGACCCTAAACCTTGTATGGAAACTCCTTCATGGCGACCCAGATGCTGTGAGTCTGTTTGCCTCTAATCCATTCCCCGGAAAGCCACCGCGATTTATCCGGGCTGTTTTATATCAGTATGCGTTTGCAAAAAGGGATAATCCGGAGGGTCTTTGGTGGGATCGAAAGCAAATAAGCATATGGATAACAGCTGTCTCAGGCGAGGATCCGCAGCTTACCGGGTTCCTGAAAAAGGCAGGATGGATACCCTAATTTGACTCCCTGTAACCAAAGGCTATGGCAGATGGGTTTGATCGAACCAGAAAAGATTTATAGCTCCCCCACGAAAAACGAGAATCACCTTTGGCATTTGGAGTGGACCGCGCACCTCTCCCTAAAAAAGTGTATGACAATCGCTCCATGCAAAACCCAGGGCGTCCAAAATAACGGGCATGTATATGTTCTAATATCCTCTGTCTGCCGCGGCTATGTCGGTTTGTAATCAAATTTAGTATAGTAGATGGTAGGATGCTTGGTACAAAAAAGGAATATTTGAAGTTGATGAGAAAATAATAAGAGCAGTGCTGAATTTTTGTTGTTCTAGGCAATGAAGTCTTTTAAAAATGAGGGTAGAAAAAACATGCAAAAGATGTCCGCAAGTGCGCGTTTGTCTCCGGGCTTGGAAAATGGTACTGAAAAATTCAACTATTTACATGAACTTAAACCCTGCTTAAAAATGATCTGGGCTCTACTTATACTTAATTCGCATTCGGTGTAAAAAGCTTCACCACAATGAACATTTTCGATTGAAATCTCCAGAACCGATTTCTGGGCTTCCTGCCTTTGCAAGTTGGAGATGATTTGAGTCTGCCTGGAAACGTTTGTTTTTGTATGAGTCCCCACTAAGTTGGTACAAGATTTGACCATGTTAAGGAGGGGACTGGTGGGATAAAGAAACCTCGGTAGTGCAAGCCATAAAGAAAACCAGAGGGGATTTCTTCTGAGCCAGTGTGTGTATTCTTACTTGAATTAAAATCTTACTAAAATGAAAACTCCGGTGTTACCTAATATGATGCCCAAGCTTCAAAAATTATTTGAAGATGAGTTGAGAAATATATTTTCGGCTGAAATAGCGCTATTAAATACCATGTCAAAAATGATGGAAGATGCAAGTTCACGCAGTCTAAAATCTGCATTGTTGGAGCATCTGTTTGAGACAAAAGGACAGGTATCAAGGATTGAAAGAATTTTTGCACAGCTAGGCAAAAGGCCTATGATCGGCATATGCGAAGCAATTGAAAGACTTATCAGCGATGCCAATCAGATGATGGCATATTCTGACCCAGGAGCGATAAAAGATGCAGGCATCATCATCATTGCGCAAAAAATAGAGCATTATGAAATCGCCAGTTATGGCACATTACGAAATTTCGCATTTACTCTTGGTTTCAAGGAAGCCGAATCAATGCTGGAAGAGACGCTGAGTGAGGAAAAAGCTGCAGACCAAAAATTGACTGAGATCGCAGTTTCTGAAGTCAACGTGGATGCAGCGATAGAACTGGAAGAAGTAGCCAATTAGCGTAGTAGCTGACTAAAAAAGGTCGCAAATTTATTTTTGTCTTTGTATTTTTTTTCACTGTAGCTTTCTTT
>DATMMJ010000025.1:0-5563 GCA_035569795.1 Puia sp.
CCGCGAGCCCAAGTAGGCCAAGGCACGCCAGAAAAATGGCAATTCCACCTGCCCACCCAATGATAATACTCAAGTGTGCTTCTGATTTATAAAAGCGGTCAAGGTCTTCATCAAGAAAATTATATTTCAATGGATAATCGGGAGCAATTTTTTTCCATGCTGATTGTATTGCCATCAAAGCCTTTGAAGGATCACCAGGCTTTATCCGCACAAAAAAATGATAGGGATTACTCTCAGATGCAGCGAACTGATGAAACATCAGCGGTTCCACAGGGTACTTGAGATCCTGGTAATTAAAATCGCGGACAATACCAATTATTATGGGGTCTTTGACTCCATAATTTCCATAGCCTTCCAAATGCCTGCCGATACTATTTTCAAGTGTCCATCCTAGTTCGTTCATCGTCGCTTCATTAATAATGGCAGCATTCACTGTATCCGATGTAACAGTATGATCAAAATTTCTTCCTGCCAGCAATTGCATGCCCAGTGTTGGCATATAATCAGGATCAATATAGAATTGGGAAATATTGATAGGTTTTCCATGGTAATCAAATCCGTTTGTAGACATCCCCTCGTGCTCTCCCAATCCATTGTTAGCGCTTGCAGAACTGACAATTTCGGGAACCCCGGACAGTTCATGCTTTAGCAGAGGAAATATCTGTTTGGTGTTTGCCACCTGAAGCGCCTTAATTTGTAATATGTTCTGTTTTTCAAAACCGGGATTTCTCGATTCCATATAGTGCAGCTGCTGCATAATAATAATAGCAGACATGATGAGCCCTGCAGAAAGGACAAACTGAAAAGTGACCAGTGCCTTTGTAAAAAAATTAGCGCCTCCTAATTTTATTTTAGCCTTCAATACTTCCACTGCTTTAAAGCCGGATAATATCAAAGCCGGATAGCATCCTGCAAGCAAGCCAACAATCAGCACCAACCCTGCAATGAGGCCGGTGAATTGGGGGAACTCCCTAAAAGAGAAACTCAATTCCCTTCCGGATAACCGGTTAAAAAAAGGTAAAAGTAGATTGGCAAGCACTAAGCCAATCCCTGTGGAAATAAAAGCAAGCAGTAATGATTCCGTTAAGAACTGAAGCATCAAAGCTTTTTTGGTCCCGCCAATAACTTTTCTGACGCCTACTTCTTTTGCCCGGCTTGCTGAGCGGCCTATAGAAAGTGTTGTAAAATTGATACAGGCGATCAATAAAACACCAGATGCGATACTTAATAATATCCATATCGATTTTGGGTCAACGGGAGATATTTTAATACCCATAAGTGCCGGGTTGGTGTGCATAGCCAGAAGTGGCTCCATCTCATATCCACCCCCTGAACCCAAGCCTTTGGGAAAATGCTTATTCCTGAAATCTGCCAGTAACTTATTGTCATTCGCTAGTGTGCTTCCCGGCTTTAGCTGAACAAGAGTCATGTAAGAATTCCGTCCCCAGTCATCTGCACCCATTTTCCCCTCTATGGTGTTTGCAAAACAATCAAAATGGACAAGCATGCTGAACTGGAATGAAGAATTGGATGGCGGGTTTTCAGCAATTGCTGAAACTATAAAAGTTTCAAATACATTCTCGATCTTTACCTCCAATGACTCGCCGATAGCATTTGATTTGCCAAAGAGTCTTTTAGCAGTTTCTTCAGTTAATACCATGCTGTGCAGATCACTGATAGCTGCGTCCGCATTCCCATATTTAAATTTGAACGAAAAAACTTTGAAGAACGACGTATCGGCGTAGGCGATATTTTCCCGTCTTCTTTCATCTTTAATTTTTATGAATGTCTCGTAAGGCTGAATATACCGGACATAATTTTCAACTCCTGGCAACTCCTGCTTCATGGCAGGCCCAAGCGGCATCGAAGTAAAGATATACCCGCCTATTGCTTTTGGGTTTGGTTTTCCGTTACCATCCTTGACAAGGTAGGTATTAGCAGCATTTTTATGGAAACCATCAAAACTAAATTCATTGATGGCATACAACATAAATAAAATGAAACAGGCGATACCTACCGACAATCCGAATATGTTGATGAACGCGAGCGTTTTTTGTTTCGAAAGATTGCGCAGGGCTATTTTGAAATAATTTTTAAGCATAAGTAAGAAATTTTTTGATGCCTAATTTTGCGATGCCTGATTTCTTTAAGCCAGCACTTCATTACTAATTACTAAATCTTAATTGTCAATGCTTAACTTTTTCGGTCCCATAACAATTTCAATTTCATTTCTTTTTCTCCGGTTTGAAAGTCGGAGAACTCCATTTATCCAAATAATAATGACCATTTTCTATTTGATTGCCCTTATCGCCCTGCCATATTCAAAGTCTGATGAAATGGTTTTTGCTGCTCTCAAATAAGCTGATTTTACATTCTCTGAAGTAGGCATTTTCTCTGCGATGTCCCTCAGCACATTGCTTTTCTCAAAATCGGAAGAAACGTTTTCAGTTGAGCTGATCAGGCTGATCCAATGAGCTTCTTCTTTAATTTCACTTCCCGCAAGCGCTTTCAGCACATTTGCTTTTTCAAAATCGCTTCCAACACTTGTGACTACAGAGAGCGTTTCAGTGAATTGTCCTTCAGGAAGCTTGTCATTCTTTAATATTTGCTTTAGCACATTTGCTTTTTCGAAATCACTATGAATATTCGAAGTAGCATTCAGTACTTCAGAAAATTGGGTTGGAGAAATTTTGTTGTTGGCCAATATTTCCTTTAGCACATTAGCTTTTTCAAAATCAGATCCGATGCTGTTTGCTACTAACAGTACTTGTGAGAATTGTTCCTCTGTGAGTGTTTGATTTAATATAGCTTTTACTGCATTGGCTTTTTCGAAATCTGAATTAATGCTTTTCACAGCTCCAAGATATGCCTGTGCCGTTGCAGCATTTGCAAGATATTTCGATGAGAATTTTTTCAGTAATTTCCCTTTTTCAAAATCTGACCGCAGGAGAAAATGCACGTTGTTGGCTATTTCTGTCATTTCAGTTGTTGACAATGTGTTTGTTTCGAGCAGATACTGGAGATAAATACTTTTTACATAGTCAGATTTCATATTTTTAGCTTCGTCCATTACTGCTTGGCTGCCTCCCTTTTTGTAAATGCGTTCCACTCTGTCTTTCGCTCCAACGCCGTATTCAATCATCACTCTAATGGCTTTGGCTAAAAACGCTTTTTCATCGTCATTCAGAGCGCTCTTCTTGTCTCCGTCATTTATTTCATACATAATCTGCCCATTACCTTTAGCAGTCACTATTATTTTCTTCCCGTTTTTTTTGAATTTGAGATATCCATCCGGCGACATTGCTTTAATAGCAGTTTCATCATCGGTGAAAGAAATATCTCCCGTATATTTTATTTCTAGAGAACTGTTATCATCATTGATGATGATAGAATGCATGCCATTCTCTGAATTAGAATAGGATGAAGTCGTTTTCTGCGATGCACAGAAAAGGAAAGTACATGCTGTCAATAAATACGTGATGATTGTTTTTTTCATGATATAAACTTTATTGATAAATAATTCGAAAATAAAAATATTTTTCCGGCCTGAAGGCCTGAGCCGGTCGAAATCTTCAATACCATCTCTCATTCCCTAATCCGCATAGCCGCATATTTCCAAATTCGCACATTATTCCGTTCTCAAACTATCCACTGGGTTTGCTATGGCTGCTTTGATTGTCTGGAAACCAACCGCGATGCATGTTATCACGATCGCAGCCAATACTGCCACTGCAAAAACCCACCAGCTTAATTCAGTCCGGTAGGCAAAATCCTGCAGCCACTTGTTCATCAGTAACCCTGCGATGGGAGCCCCAATTAAAAACGCAATAATGATCAAGCGCAAAAAATCCCTTGATAATATGAAAGATATGTCCTTCACTGTTGCACCAAGCACTTTGCGGATGCCTATTTCTTTTGTCTTTTGTTCAATCATGAAGGACAGCAGGCCAATCAATCCAAGCACATTGATTGAAATCGAAAGGAATGCAAAAATATTAAACAGCTGCTGTGTTCGTTTCTCCTCTTTATATAGGGCGGCGACCTTTTCATCCAAAAAACTGTTTTCGAAAAGCTGTTGCGGATATACTGAGGTCCAGGCATTTTCAATAGCAGAAAGAGTGGATGGCTTGAATCCCGCGGTCAATTTTATGCCGGCAGTATAATAAAAGAAAGGAAATTCTACCATAAGCACCGGCGAGACAGCCTGGCGCAAAGAGGCAATATGAAAATCTCTGACTACACCAATAACCGGCGCTGAGATATCATTCATGCCAAAAGTCACGTATTTGCCCACAACATCTCGCGGGGATGCAAACCCAAGCGCTTTCACAGCAGTTTCATTCAACACAAATGCATAGTGGCGCAAAGAATCAGGAATGGAATTATCTATTTTGCGCTCATCATTTTCATCAAACCACCGGCCGGCAAGCAACTGTAATTCATAGGTTTTTAAATAGCCCCTGTCAGCCGCTTTCACTGCGACTGGGATTTGTTCCGTTGTATATTTTTCCTTCAGGTTAAATTCGGTATTCACCTGGTTATGCCCTATTGGCGCATCTAATGAAATACTAAAACTGCTTATCCCAGGAATCGCCGATAATTGATTACGCATTGATTCGAGCTGAGCAGGTTTATTCTCGGGAAGATCAATATTAATGACCTTACCCTTTTCAAATCCTAAAGGCGTTGACTCTATGAAAGTCATTTGTTTTGCGACCACTATTGCGCCGATAATTAAAATCTGTGCAGTTAAAAACTGAAAGGTCACCAAGCCTTTTCTCAGGACTACCACAGATGTTTTTGGAGCGGATATTTTGCTCTTTAATGCATTGATTGCATTAAAGCCTGATAAAACAAATGCAGGATACAAACCGGAAAGCAGGGAAATTACTATCCAGAGGCTTATCATGAAAAATGAGCTTTGGAAATTTAGCCAATTTAGAGGAATGTTTTTATCCAGGAAATTATTCAGGATCGGAAGAAAAAAACGGACTGAAAGAGTACCAGCAATTATAACAAGGCCGGTAAGCAAAAAAGTTTCTGATAAAAATTGTTTCATAAGATGGTACCGTGTGGCACCCATGGTTTTTCTTATTCCAACTTCCTTTGATTTTTTTATCGCGAGCGCAGTGGAAAGATTGGTATAATTGATGCACGCAGCAAGCATAAGAAATAAGCCAATTGCGCCGGTCAAATACAAATAGCCGTAATTGATTGTATAGGAAGGGTTGTTGTGCGCATACAATTGATTGTAGTGGATGTCATGCAATGGTTGCAGCTTATATTCTGTTTTAACGCCGATATTTTCCTGGTGGATATATTTAGCTACGATGGAGCGGAGGATCGTTTCGGTATGCTTTACTTTATTGTCACCCGACAAACCGATATAAGTAAATCCGGCAGAATGAACTCCCCATTGGTCAATAGGTATCCCGCCAATAAATTCCGGTCTAAATGAAAAATACGATACCAGCATATTATAAGGTAAATGGGTATTGGGTTGCGCGTCACGAACTACCCCTGCGACTTCCAGATCAACAAGATTTGCAAGTTTTATCCGCTT
>DATMMJ010000026.1:0-5179 GCA_035569795.1 Puia sp.
GTTTTTTGGTCTTAATGATACCGACATTTATTATCCGCAAAATTCAGCCAGCAAGAGCCGTACAGTTCAGGTGAGCCGTCACTAACACGGTATCAATCTAAAGGGTAACCTGCGACAGTGGTTACTCGGGCCCTTCAGGTCTAAAAATCGGTATAAGCTTGTCCCTAACTAACAAATCAGGATTTGTTCACCCAGGCCAATATAATACCCGCGGCCACAGCAACGTTCAGAGATTCTGCTCCTCCTTTTCCTGGTATTGATATTTGATGGGAGGAACGATCAAGCAATTCTTTGCTGATGCCTTTTGATTCATTGCCAACCAAAATAAAACATTCATAAATCCGATCGATTTCAAACAGATTTCCCCCTGTGACCGAAGCTGCATAAAGGGGTATTCGTGGGTAGGCATCTAAAAATATTTTCAAATCTTGATAATTCACTTGTATTCTTGAAATGCTTCCCATGGTGGACTGAACCGTTTTTGGGTTAAACACATCTGCACTTTCTTTGCTGCAAATAACATTCTCCACGCCAAACCAATCCGCCGTACGAACAATTGTTCCTAAGTTTCCCGGATCCTGAATGCCATCTAATAAAACAGTAACCTTGCCTTCAAAGCTCGGTTTCCCAAAAAAAGGCTTTTTAAAAACAGCCAACGCCTGATTTGGGGTTTGCAAAAAAGAGATGCGCTCAAGCTCGCTTTCTCTTACTTCCGTGATTTTATTTTCGTCAACTGATTTTATCAGATCTGCATGCATATCAAGCCAGGTCTTCAAGCCATATAAATGCAGTAACTCAACATTTGCTGCACCCAACAATTCGTTAATTATCTTCGGACCTTCGGCTACAAATGCATTCTGTTCATCACGAAATTTTTTCTGGCTCAAACTTTGAATATATTTGGCTTGTGATTTTACCAGCATTTCATTTATTTACTCAAATTAATAAAACCGAAAAAGACGTTTTGGTGGAAAGATCCTTCCGATAAAAACCAGTTAATCCTCATTATGCTATTTCGCCGGCAAGTTACTGTATCTTTCTACAAACCAGCATGGGTGCTGACGATGGTGACAGTAGCATTTATTTTTTCTTGTGTTGCTCCAAAAAAAAATCAATACCCCCGCAACAAGCCGTTTGTGTTCAAGACAAATATTAAAGTCGAAGGCACAATGCCAAATGATGAAAAGCAGGATCTTGCAGCAAGGCTTACAAACCAGCTGGACGATAGCCTAAGGGCAAGAACCATTACCACTTTTACAATTAATCCGCCATTCGTTTACAGGAAACTGCCTTACCCACCTGTTTTAAACACTGCCAACATCGCCCGGTCGAACAGCTTTATGATAGCGCTGCTTAATTCCCTTGGCTACTATAGTCCGATCATTAAGGACACATTCAAAATTGATACAGTAAAAGACCAATACCGCGCTTTCATTAATTTTAAGGTATATCCTGGTAAAAAATTAAAATTAGATTCAGTCGGATACGATTTGCAAACGCCGGAACTCCAGGCCCTCGCGTTAAAGAATCAGAAAAATTCTTTTCTAGTAAAGGGGGGCGCTTTTTCAAAGCAAATTGCCTCCTCAGAACTTGAGAGGCTGATTAATTTATTTCGCAACAACGGTTATTATAAATTTTCAATCAAGGATATTTACGCCGAAAGAGATACAGTGCTTTCTGCTTTGATAGACCCAACACTAGACCCATTTCAACAAGCGCAATTGCTTGAGGATTTAAAAAAGAAACGGGAAAACCCGACGATCAATGTTGTTATAAAACAGAGGCCACCACAGGATTCCAGCGAATTACAAAAGTATTTTATTGATAGTATTACGGTCTTTGACGATCTTCCCTTAATCGAGGATACAGCCGTACTGAAAAGTGATACCATAGTACAAAACAAAACCACTGTGATTTCGCGGACCGATAAATTCAAGCCATTTATTATTTTCCGCAATCTTGACTTGCACAGCGGCAACATGTATAAAGTCGATGATTACAATAAGACGCTGAACCGTTTCGGCAACCAGTTAGGGGCATGGCAACGTGCAAATATTGATTTTCAGGAATCAGAAACAGCGGACTCTTTGCTGAATGCCACGGTACGCCTGTATCCCGCTTTGAAACAAAATTTAGGTGCTGATCTGGAAGCAAGTTATAATACCAATGATATTCTGACAGAAACAAACCTGTTTGGAGTCGGCGCTAATGTTTCGCTGCGAAACCGCAATACATTCAAGCGCTCTATATTGAGCACCACGACCCTTCGTGGCGGCGTTGAACTAGGAGCCAATTTCATCCAAACCACTCAGGCAAATCTATCACACTCGATTTCTTTCCCACAAACAATACCGCCATATATTTTTAAAAGCTATGATAATCGCAGGACCATCCTGAATTTTAATGCAGGGTATACAGACAGAAGAGATTTTTTTACGCTGCGGTCTTTGGAGGCTTCTTTTGGCTGGGAAGGCACAAAGAAAAAACACAGCCTAATTTTCCGACCGATTGATATTGAATACACCATCTTATCGGCAACAGGAGACAGCCTCAATAAACTGTTGGCTACCGTACCCTCTTTGAAACTTGCTTTTAGGACAGGGCTGGTGATCGGCCCTCAGTTTATTTACAGTTACACGAGTCAATATGGAAAGCACGCTGACATAAAGCACACTGATTTTTTACGGGTGACCGCAGATGAAAGCGGCTCTTTATTAGGCATCGGATTTATTAATTCCCTAAATCAGGGAAATCTCTTCCATTTCATCAGAAGCGATATTGAGTACAGGCACCATATTGACTATAAAAGGACTGAACTTGCGTTCCGGGCTTATGCTGGTTATGGCCTGGAATATGGGAATGGGAAAGGAACCCAACAAACACTTCCTTTCTACAAGGCTTTTTATGCCGGAGGCCCAAATAGTATGCGCGGGTGGCAGGTCAGGCAACTGGGACTGGGATCATCGCATTTTTATGATACCAGCAGTATAGACAAATTTGGAGATATAAAGATTGAGTCAAATATTGAATACCGGTTTCCGCTAGGGACGTTATATGGGATTAAACTCAAAAGCGCCCTTTATGTGGATGCAGGCAATATTTGGAACAGAAATATTTCCAATGATACCTTAATGGGCAGTGATTTTGCCTTTAACAGGTTTTATAAAGAATTTGCTGTGGATGCGGGTACAGGCCTTCGGCTTGATTTTGACTATTTTGTTATCCGATTTGACTGGGCATATATAATACGAGATCCACGCAGACTGGATTTCCCTGACAGATGGTTTTATGATATGCAACTAAAAAACGGGCAGTTTCAGCTTGGCATTGGGTATCCATTTTGACTGGTCGTAAATGGTGAGGTGGCGGATACCCTCATTTTCAAATTACTTCTTTTATGGTATTGTGGGTGCTCGGGCATTGTCAGCAGAAAATTGCAGGTGCTAAGCTATGCACTGGGATGCAGCGTATGTTTTATGGTAGCTTCTGCCTGGGCTATCGTCATGGATTCATCCAACCAAAAAGCGCCGATCCTCGTGCGGCACAAGCCGCTGAGATATGCTCCGCAGCCCAGTCGACTGCCAAAATCATTTGCCAGGCTTCGTATATATGTCCCCGTTGTGCAGACCACGCGCACGGAGACCTCAGGCAATTGAATTGCTGTTATTTCAAACTCTTTTATTACTATCTTCCTTGGCTCCAGTTGCACATCTTTACCCTGTCTTGCAAGTGCATACACTCTTTTGCCATCTTTTTTTATAGCTGAATGAATGGGAGGTACCTGCAGAATTTCTCCAGTAAATAGTTTTGCTGCTTCAAAAATCTGATCCTGGCTAAGCCCAGTATATTCTTTTAGATTACCCGGTTCGCTTTCAAGATCAAAGGTAGGGGTTGTTGCTCCCAAAGTAAAAGTGCCTGTGTATTCTTTCTCTGCCGCCATAAATTCATTGAGTCGCTTAGTAAATTTACCGGTGCATATTATGAGTAAACCTGTTGCTAGCGGATCGAGGGTGCCCGCATGGCCCACTTTTTTTGTTCTTACAAGATTGCGGATTTTTCTCACGACGTCAAATGACGTCCAATGCAAAGGTTTATTGATCAGTAAAACTTGTCCTTGTTCGTAGGGGTTCATGGTTGATGTTTCTGAGTCGATAGTTGGAAGTTGCAGTTTTCCATTTACATTCAGGAGCGGCGCTTTTTACTAAGAACTATTAATCAGGAGCTATCCGCCGCTTAAATCGCTTGCCTGGCTTTAATTTCCAGATATTTGTTCACAACGCTCACAGTCAGGTTTTGGGGTGCTGTGAGAATGCTTGATATTCCATGCTTCTGAAGTTCTTTTACGATCAGGCGTTTCTCATGCTCAAATTTTTCGGCAATTGTCTTTGTGTACACACTTTCAATATCTTCGGCGTTTTTCCTCGTCAGCTCTTTAAGCCCTGTATTTTCAAAAAACACCAAAAGCATCAAATGATTGCGGGCTATTGCTTTTAAGTAGGGCAACTGCCTTTGCATGGCTGACAAAGATTCAAAGTTTGTAAACAGGATAACCAGGCTTCTTTGCGTGATGCGCATGCGCAGGAGGGCAAACAATTTTTCATAATCTGCTTCTGGAAATCTGGTTTGTTCATTGTATAAAATGTCCAAAATGCTGCTCATCTGGCTTGCCTTTCTGTCAGCCGGTAAAAACTTGCCAATCTGATCAGAAAAGGTTATCAGTCCCGATTTATCCTGACGGATGAGGGCCACGCTTAATAAGATCAATGTCGCATTAATTGCGTAATCTAGCAAAGTCATTCCATCAAATGGCATTTTCATCACACGCCCCTTATCAATAATACAATACACTTGCTGGCTTTTTTCGTCAGAATAATTATTCACCATCAACTGCCCTCCTTTACGTGCAGTGGCTTTCCAGTTAATGCTGCGGATGTCGTCTCCGATTACATATTCTTTGATCTGCTCAAACTCAAGGCTGTGACCGATCTTACGGATTTTCCTGTTGCCTGCCTCAACGAGGTTATTGGAGTGTGCTATCAGCTCATACTGCTTCAGCAATAAATAGGACGGCAGCACCTTTACTGTTCTTTGCGCAACAACAATCTTTCTTCTTACGATTAATTTTATTGGACTTTTAATAAACACATTGACATTGTAAAAAACAAATTCACCCCTTTCA
>DATMMJ010000027.1:0-4286 GCA_035569795.1 Puia sp.
AGCTGCAAATGGAAGGGGGAAAGTGAAATCGCAGTCGGTACAGCCAGGCGCCGCGATTGCGAAAAATCAAAGGGTGAAAATTGAATTAGATTAAATTTTTTAAAAAGGAAAATTAGTTGATGGCCATCCTGCAAGAAATATTATACAAAGTGAGTATCCGATCCGTCCATGGAGACCTTGGAACTGTTGTGAACGATCTGCAGGTAGATTCAAGAAAAATTAAAAAAGGATCATTGTTCATTGCAGTGAAAGGCCTGAAAGCAGACGGTCATCAGTTTATTGATTCGGTGATAGAAAAAGGCGCAGCCGTTGTGATATGCGAGGTATTGCCAGCAGAGTTAAAAGATGATGTGAATTATGTGCAAGTTGAGAATTCAGCAATGGCAGCAGGGTTCATAGCCCACAATTTTTATGGTCAGCCCTCTGAAAAACTAAAATTGGTTGGCGTAACGGGTACTAATGGAAAGACAACAATTGTCACATTATTATACAAGCTCTTTACGGCTTTGGGATATAAATGTGGGCTCGTAAGTACGGTGCAAAATCAGGTAGGCAACACAGTTATTCCGGCTACACACACGACACCAGATGCAATCAGCCTGAATGCATTATTAAAGCAGATGGTTGATGAAAATTGCACTCATGTATTCATGGAAACCAGTTCGCATGCTATTCATCAGCATCGCATTGCCGGATTGAAATATGTTGGCGGGATTTTCAGCAATATCACCCACGACCATCTGGATTATCACAAAACATTTGATGAATATATCCGTGTGAAGAAATCATTTTTTGATTCATTGTCATCTTCGGCCTTTGCAATTTCCAACGCGGATGATAAAAGAGGAATAGTGATGCTGCAGAACACAAGCGCAAAAAAATATTTGTACAGCCTGAGAACAATGGCAGAATTCAAAGGAAAGATATTAGAAAATAACCTCACCGGGTTGGTTATGGATATTAATGGCCAGGAAGTGCATTTCAGGTTGATAGGCGAATTTAATGCATACAATCTGCTGGCCGTATATGGCACTGCTATTTGTTTGGGTGAGGACAACCAAGAAATACTCCGTTGCCTGAGCGTACTAAGCGGCGCCGAAGGAAGGTTTGATTACATTATGTCAGCTAAAGAAAAAGTGATTGGCATCGTGGATTATGCGCACACCCCAGATGCATTATTAAATGTGTTGGGCACCATCAAAAAATTGCGCAAAGGATATGAACAGGTAATAACTGTAGTTGGTTGCGGCGGGGACAGGGACAAAACAAAACGACCGGTGATGGCTGAGGTTGCTTGCGAGCAAAGCGATCGGGTGATTTTTACTTCTGATAATCCGAGGAGCGAAGACCCGGCTCAGATCCTAAAAGATATGGAAACGGGTTTGAACACAGCAGCGAAAAGAAAATATATCTCCATTGCTGACAGAAAAGAGGCGATCAAACTTGCTGTAAGTTTCTCAAAACCCGAAGATATTGTTCTGGTTGCTGGGAAGGGTCATGAAAAATATCAGGAAATAAAAGGAGTTAAATATCCTTTTGACGATAAGGAAGTTTTGAAAGACGTCTTTGAGATGCTGGGAAAATGATTTCGGAGCAGAGGGCAAGGTACCGGAAAGCAGGATCTAACAGCTATCAAATCAGTTGGTTCAGCAAGAATGGGATGGACAGCCAATGGCTCAAAAAGAAATAATGACAACAAAATAAAGATTGAAACCTAAGGAAAAAAACAACTAACACGACCAGCATGCTGTATCACTTATTCGAATGGCTGAAACAGGTTGGCATAAAGATCCCGGGTGGGACATTATTCCAGTTCATCACGTTCCGCGTGATGCTGGCGGTGTTGCTTTCACTAGTGGTTACAATGATTTACGGTAAACGGCTGATTAATTACCTGCACAAAAAGCAGGTAGGCGAGAGTGTTAGAGAGCTTGGCCTGGAAGGCGAGCAACACAAGAAAGGCACACCAACGATGGGAGGCATCATCATCATCGCAGCAATACTACTCCCCACTTTGCTTCTGGCAAATCTTAATAAAGCGTATATCCGGTTGATGATTTTCTCTACCGTCTGGCTCGGGTTGATTGGTTTTATTGATGATTACCTAAAATTGCGCGCAAAGCGGATAGCGCAACAACAAGGTATTGCATATAAAAAAGGCGATAAAGACGGGCTTGCAGGATGGTTTAAAATACTAGGCCAGGTGGTGCTTGGATGCGTAGTAGCATTTACATTATACTTTAATAAGAATGTAGTGGTGCAAAGAGAAGGATTTGGCCCCACACAAATCGTACTTCATGAAAAAGAAAGAATAATTGGAGACACCTCTATCAAAGTAATTGACGGCGTAGGACACAAATACTATAATGTAAAAACCCCTATCACCACCATACCCTTTGTGAAAACGCATGAGTTTAATTATTCAAAATTATTGCCTGAATCTTTGAGAGACTATACTTGGGTATTATACACACTGATTGTGATTTTTATTATTACGGCAGTATCAAATGGCGCAAATATCACCGATGGCTTGGATGGTTTGGCAACCGGTGTCAGCGCTATCATCGGGGTTTGCCTGGGTGTGTTTGCATACACCAGTGGCAACCTTCGGTTTGCCGAGTATTTAAACATCATGTATATCCCAAACTTGGGGGAGTTGTCCATTTTTATTGGTGCCCTGATTGGCGCATGTGTAGGGTTCCTGTGGTACAATGCTTATCCTGCGCAGGTTTTTATGGGCGATACGGGTAGCCTAATGTTAGGGGGCATCATCGCATCACTAGCGATTATTGTTCGCAAAGAATTATTGATACCGATTTTCTGCGGGGTATTCCTGGTAGAAGTGTTGAGTGTTTCCATCCAGGTTTCGTATTTCAAATACACAAAAAAAAAATTGGGAGTAGGGCGGAGGGTTTTTTTGATGAGCCCATTGCACCATCATTATCAAAAGCTCGGATATAATGAAAGCAAAATTGTGACCCGTTTTTGGATAGTAACAATCCTGTGCGTGATTTTCGCGATTGTCACTTTAAAGATCAGATAGTAAACAGTGAATTGCAAAATATTGTGGTGCAGATATACAGTCCAATACTTTTGAAGAGCCCCCAAATCCGCCAACCCAGATAGACAAGCAAACTATGTAACAGCAATGGGTACACGTATGACAATATTAGGTGGGAGCGAGAGCGGGGTAGGCGCAGCTGTGCTTGCAAAGCAGCGGGGATACGACGTATTCGTTTCTGACCAGGGAACCTTGAAAGAGCATTACAAAGAGGAATTGTTGAAAAATGAAATTGATTTTGAGCAGGGCGGTCACAGTGAGGAAAAAATACTGAGTGCTGATGAAGTGATGAAGAGTCCTGGCATTCCGGAAAAAAGTGAATTGGTAATAAAGATCAGGGCCAAGGGTATCCCGGTCATAAGTGAAATTGAATTGGCGTACAGGCATAAAGGGAAAAGTAAAATAATCGGCATTACAGGAAGCAATGGCAAGACCACGACTACTGCACTGACTTATCATATTTGCAAACAAGACGGGCTGGATTGTGCATTGGTGGGTAATATTGGCTACTCGTTTGCAAAGCAGATCGCGCAAGAACCAAAACAGTGGTACATCGCTGAGATCAGCAGCTTTCAATTGGATGATATAAAAACTTTTAGGCCTGATGTCGCGATCCTTACCAATATAACCGAGGACCATCTGGACCGCTATGAATACAAATTTGAAAACTATATCCGCAGCAAGTTTAGGATTGTATTAAACCAGACGAAAGACGATTATTTCATCTATTGCGAAGATGACCCTGTCACAAAACAATATTTCGGCCAGTATTCTTTACAAACTAACCCATTACCAATTACTATGCAACATGAACTCAAAAACGGAGGTTATATCCTCAACGGCCAAATGACACTGGCAACGGGAAGTGAAAAAGTACAGATGAGTATTTACGACTTTGCGCTGAAGGGCATCCACAACCAGTACAACACAATGGCAGCAGGACTTGCGGCAGCAACCATCGGAATCCGAAAGGAAAAAATCCGCGATGCCATAAAAAGTTTTGAGGCGCTCGAACACCGGATGGAGTTTGTGCTGACTGTGAAAGGAGTTGATTTTATTAACGATAGCAAGGCGACAAATGTGAACAGCACTTGGTATGCGTTGGAGACTATGACTAAGCCGACCATATTAATATTAGGTGGCGTGGACAAAGGGAATGATTACTCGCTGATTCGAGAATTGGTAAAAGAAAAGGTAAAGGCAATAGTGTGCATGGGAATTGATA
>DATMMJ010000028.1:0-7602 GCA_035569795.1 Puia sp.
TATCTGAGCTTTCACCAGTCTCGTTCCTTTTCTCTTCCATTGTTGCATCAATGGAGGGCGAAATCACTTTATGCTGAAACGCCAAAGGCTTGCCGTCTGTCGAGATGCCAGCTTTCATTGCCGAAAAAGTCAATGGCCTGAATGGGCCCAACTGCGTATCATCTTCCCTTGTCCATACCACTTTAACGGGTTTGCCAACTGCTTTTGCGATATGTGCAGCTTCGATTGCATAATCAGGGTAAAGCCTTCTGCCAAAAGCGCCACCGCTGAAAAGGATGTTGACTTTTATATTATCTCGCGGGATATTTAGTTTATGCGACAGCTCATCTTTCACAAGATCTGGCCCTTGAGACGATATCCACACTTCCAGTGAATCTGCACCAGTCCATTTCGCCAGGCAATTCATCGGCTCCATGGGCGAATGAGAAACGAAAGGTGTTTCATAAAATGCTTCCAGAGTAACTGGCGCAGTTGCAAATGATTTTTCAAAATCGCCCTCATTATGAACAGCCTTGCCCGGCTTTTTTGCAAGAGCCCGCAGGCTTTGTTCGTACTGCTCGGAATTGAAAGTATCATGGCCATTATTATCCCATTTTATTTTCAGTGCAATCCTACCCTGATGCGCGGCCCAGTAATTATTTGCGACGACCGCAATGGCATCATATTTATTCCTCCCAAGCATGCGCTGGAACTGGATTGTCTTCTCTACACCTGTGACTTTTAGTGTATTGGCGTCATCATAACTTATGATCTTGCTGCCAAACACCGGATTGTGTTGAACAGAGGCGTATACCATATCAGGCACTTCCACGTCAATGCCAAATATAGCCCGGCCGGAAACTTTTAATGGCACATCAGGGCGAGGGTAATTTTTCCCGAGTATCTTAAAATCTTTCGGTTCTTTCAATTTTGGTTCTTGTGGTACTACGAGTTTGGATGCTGTCTCGACCAGCTGTCCATAGTTCAAACTTTTGCCTGATGGCTTATGGAGTATCTTTGCATTCTCCGCATAACATTCTCCAACGGGTACCTTCCACGCAGCGCTTGCTGCAACAAGCAACATTTCGCGTGCAGCTGCTCCCACTTTGCGAAGCTTTTGATAGTTGCCACGGACAGAATAGCTGCCGCCAGAGACCTGTTCTCCATATTCCTTTTCTCCACGTGTCTGCAAGATCGTCACTGCATCCAGGGATACTTCCAATTCTTCTGCGATCAGCGCTGGCACAGATTGGTATGTACCCTGACCCATATCCGGCTTTGGGTTCATTAAAGTTATCCGGCCTGATTTTTCAATAATAATATAGGGGGTGAGGGTGAATTGATCTGCAAGATTATCCACTGCAACCAATTTATTGTTGTTTCGAGAACCACAAGAAACACCAAGCACAAGAGCCACACCGCTGAGGCTTGAAATCCTTAAAAAGTCGCGGCGATCCAGATTGATATGGACTGGTGCCGGATGAGTGAATGTTCTTATTGCTGGCATAAAAGATTTTTAAAAAAGATTAGAAAAACAAAGATTGCTCCCGGGCATGTTATCTATCCCACCATTTCTGCTGCGCGGTGGATGGCTTTGCGAATGCGCGTATAGGTTCCGCAACGGCATAGATTTCCCATCATCGCTGCATCAATATCAGCATCCGTTGGTTTAGGATTTGTTTTAAGCAAAGAAACTGCCGACATAATTTGTCCCGATTGGCAATAGCCGCACTGTGGCACCTGCAGTTCGATCCATGCTTTTTGGACCGCATGGTCAATGTTCTCTGAAATACCTTCAATGGTTGTTATATTTTTTGCCCCTGCTGCTGCAGAAACAGGGAGCGTGCAGGAGCGCATCGCCACTCCGTCAAAATGCACAGTGCATGCCCCGCACAGTGACATGCCGCAACCGAACTTCGTGCCTTTCAATCCTACCACATCGCGAAGCACCCATAACAATGGCATCTGAGGGTCAACATCCACGCTGTACGGTTTCTCGTTGATTGTCAAATTAATTGTTGACATGATAAAAATTTTTAAAATTAATATTGAAATAAATTTGATGGTTAGGAATTGTCTTTTCCGCTTAACAATTTAAGTTATTATTTTAAATTTTGCTGGGGAATCTGTCAATAAAATGCATTCGGTGGGATATTATGGTAATCGGGCGTACGGAAAATTATTCAAATCATAAGTCTTGGGGGTGTTGGCATCACTTATTTTCTTTCCATTGATGAGTCTCATCGTCAAAAAATTCTTTGCCCCAGATTGGCAATTCGGTTTTGATTCTTTCTACGGTTTCTGTGCAGGCATCAATAGCTGCTTTGCGATGTACAGACGAAGTAAACACAAAAAAACATATTTCACCGGAGGCAATTTTGCCGAGGCTATGATGGACGTGCATGCACGAGAGTGGATATTTCTCAAAAATTTCTTGCCGCAGCTGATGCATTTTTTCCAATGCCATTTGTTCGTAAGCAGTATATTCAATAGAAGATATTTTCCTGCCATCCTTTTCATCGGCGCGTATCTGCCCTAAAAATATACTGTGCCCTCCAATAGCTGTCTGCGTATTGTGCTTTTGAATGCTTTCGGCAATGAACGAAGCGGGTATCGCACCCGGGTAAAATATGTTCTTTATTTTTCGGTCAGCCATGTTTTTGTTGTAAACTTTTTTATTTGGGCTGTAAACTGTCACCCAAATGTAGAATAAAAACCCTCTGCAAAAGTGGTGGGTTTATCTCGTTACCGCGCTTTTTTTTAAGAATACATCCTAGAGCGGTATCTAGCTCTTGCACTGTGAAAGTCATTATGCGGTTAGGAAATTTGCATCTCCTAAATAAGTATTCTTTTTCCTAAGACAATAGCTTATTTGTTTTTCTAAGAAAGGTCAGCTGCTTGAAAGAAGCATTAGTCGACTCGCGGCAACGGAGAAATCACGGAAGTGATTTAACGGACATAATCCATAATCCTCTTTTCAGCTATTGCGCAATAATCTGAAGAAATTTCTATACCTAAATATTTTCTTTTGTTCTTGATAGATGCAATTGCAGTTGTACCAGACCCCATAAACGGGTCTAATATAATATGAGCATTAGTTGATTGTATTATTCTATCTATTAAATCCACCGGAAAGGGTGCTGGATGAGAATTTTTCATTTCTTGAGCAAATTCCCAAACATCGCCAAATGCATTAGCCTTTGGCAATAGCTTAAATTTTGGTTTTGCTATTAAATAAATCACTTCATATGTTGGTAAAAAATACCCCGGGTTAAAGTTTATTCCTCCCTTCCTTCTCCAAATTATTATTTGTCTTACAGGCAAATCTGAAACAATATCCTGCCTATCCTGTAAAATACCATCTTGCACGCGCCATTTGTGATTATAGAATATTGCACCATCATCTTTTATCAATCTAAACATTTCTTTCAAACAATTATTTTGCCATGTAGCATACTGGCTATGAGGCATACAGTCATTATGGTGGCTATAGCCATTCTGCAAAGCGTTACCAGCCCATTTGCCGGTTTTAGTATTAGCCTTCATCCCGTTACCTGTTGAATTCTTCAGATTGTACGGAGGCGATGTGATAGCAAGGTCAATAGAATTTGATTCAAGTTCTCGCATTTCTGTAAGAGCGTCACCGCAAATAATCTTGCTTTCAAATCCTTTGTGGAAGTTCTTTTCTTCTTTTCTTGGGCTAGGTGAAAAGATTTGTGCTGTAATCATTTGTATATGACTTTTTGGGATTTGCAATTTATAGTACTATTCATTTATTCTTATCAATTGTGAATAACTTTCACTAATTATATTAGTTATCAACATGCTCATTTATTTAGTATCCAATCGCCACGACAACACAGCAATAACGCCTATGCGCAACCGAATACCTTTCCTGGTGTAAGATTTCACCGGTTGAAATGCATCTTCTCGCCCGTACCGTGTCCAATTCAAGTAGGGCACCTGTTTCACTTATCGGCCGCTAGCAAGGTAGCCACGGCCTGGTGAAAACCTGCCGGGTCCTGCAGCGGCCCACCATGGCTCACGTTTGGTAGCACGACGAGCCGTGCGCCGGGGATCAGTCTTGCAAGGGCTTCTGAATGGCCCCGCCTGATGAACTGCTCATGCTCACCGCATGCGATGACAGTCCTTGCCTTGATCGTCTGGATATCTTCAGGCTTTAAATCCGGCTCCTTGGCATAGAGCTCCCGGAGCGCATTTTTCAATTTATCAAAGCCATCGGGGGTTGGGGAGAGTCTGCGATAGGCTGCCGCAGCCTGGGCCATATACCGGGCCGACACGGTAGAATCGGGCGGCTCTTCTAAATAGGCCGATAGGTTAAAATTGGCGCCGTATGTAAAAAGCTTGCTTACCCGCTCCGGATGGTGAATTGCCAGGATGAGACCGATAATTCCACCATCGCTCCAGCCTACTACGGATGCCTTTTCAATTTTTAAATAATCCATCAGAGCTAGCACATCTTTCGCCATGAGATCATAACTGAATGGCTGATCATCCATATTGCTGCGTCCATGACCGCGGCTGTCCGCAATAATCACGCGGTGGGTTTTGGATAGTAACGGCACTTCGAAACCCCAGCATTCAGAATTACCGAAGCCTCCGTGGAGGAGGATTACCGGATCCTTACCCCCTTTATTAAAAACTGCATAGTACAAATTGATGCCATCCACCGGTGCCAGTCCGTTCTGGTCCGCATGAATCATGGGCGGAGCCTCTGGGACTGTTTTCCAAAGGGGAAGAGCTGGCTGCGCAAAAAGGGAGCCACCAGCAATGCTCATGGAGGCCAGGATAATCCAGTAGTATCTCATTTGCTCAAGGTTTATTTTTTGCAGGTAAAGGTAAACAAAGAATACAGGATCGTATCCGGGTCGTTGTCATCACCAGGGTGCAGGGAAAAACGCAACCTACCGTCGATGTACAACCGGTAAAATATCTGGCTCTAAGCTTTCGTTCCCCGTGACAACAAAATTCAGAAAGGCCCATCTCTGCTTCTGAGTCAGGGAAGCACCTTTGCATTGCTTGAATGAACTCTAAATTTATTTAGGGTATCTTTTTTTTAATTCGTAAGAGAGTGTTATGCCAGTCACATTTAATTCTACTCAATTTAAAATAAAAGGATTTTAAAATTGTGGTCAAATTGGATTAACTTTTACGGTAATCGTTCGTTACTAGCAAAGGTTTGATAAGTAAAATAATATGCGATATGAAGGCAAAAGAACCATTAATCCATCAGGAAACTACAAGTGCTTCTTATTGCATCAAGCATGGCGATAGCCATAGCATCCTTAAATCGGAATTTGAAGATAAAAAGTTTGATCTTATTATTACTTCGCCCCCTTATAACGTAGGCAAAACCTATGAAGTAAAAACAAGTATTGAAAAGTATCTAGAATCGCAGGAACAAATTATTGTGGAACTAATCAGGGTACTTTCCGACAAGGGTAATCTATGTTGGCAGGTAGGCAATTATATAGATAAAGGCGAAGTATTTCCTCTGGATATATTTTATTATCTGGTTTTTAAGAAACATGGACTAAAACTTAGAAATAGAATCATCTGGCATTTTGGGCATGGTTTACACGCCAGTAATCGCTTCAGTGGCCGGTATGAGACTATTCTGTGGTTCAGCAAAACAGACGATTATATATTTAACCTCGACAGGGTGAGGGTTGCATCAAAATATCCAGGTAAGCGTCATTTCAAAGGGCCTAAAAGAGGTCTCCTTTCTGGCAATCCACTAGGAAAAAATCCCAGTGATATATGGGAAATTATTGAGCAAGATTGGGAAAGTGCCATATGGAATATTCCTAACGTCAAATCAAACCACCCTGAAAAAACGGCGCACCCATGTCAATTTCCTATAGAGCTTATTGAACGTTGTATCCTGGCATTGACGAACGAAAACAGCTGGGTTCTTGATCCGTATGCAGGAGCCGGCTCCACGGTGATTGGAGCAATCAAAAACAATAGAAATGCAATTGCAATTGAAAAGGAAAAATCCTATTGCGATATTGGTGAACAACGTGTTCGAGAATTTAATGAGGGCAAATTAAAAATCAGGCCTATTAATAAACCAATTCATAAGCCTTCGGGAAATGATAAAGTATCAAAAACTCCTGCAGGCTGGCGACGGCTAAATTTAGCAAACGGCTTGTAAGGAATATCGCCCAAAAGTATTCGTATCTAATGAAGTGTCTGGTTTGATTGTTCACAACAAAATTCTATATGGGAAATTTTGGTCACATCGGCAGGTATTTATGCAAATATGTTTATGACCGACCAAAGCAAAGAAAAATCGTTGGGTGTTATCTAACAGATGCCCACAATATTTCAATATACACACAAAAACCATTTCTTATCTTTTATTAAAATTTGGGATAGGCCCCTGGTTGTACATTTAATGAGCATTCATTAATAAATGATCACCAGGCTATGAACCCGATTTTGCAAGACCGGTATGATACTTTTTTGCGTGAGCTCCGGCAGCTCCGCAGCGAAGAAGCTGATATTCTACTTCAATCTAAAAGATCCGTTGATGCTGGAATCCGGGCTCTAAAAGAACTGCGAGAATATACGATCGCAAGCCCTTTCAGGACCAAGGAAGAAGAAATCTATTTCTTCAAACAGATCAAGCCGCTGTTCCAATGCCAACTGGTCTATTGGCTGAAAGTGCTGAATTATGAACTCAACAAACCAACAGGCACCTATGCGGATCGTGAGGCCTACATCTTAAACGAATTACACTGCCTGAAACTTTTCTTTGACAAAAACATTGATTTTTACAGATATTGGCGCAGTGGACAGAAACACATGGACGCACAATATTTCAGCCCCAGCAAAAATGTGCTTCATATGGATATGGATATTGAGTTGCTGGACACAGACCCTCAGTTCTCCTCTAGCCATGACGGCAAATTATCGAGGATGCTCGCTTTTGAGATGCTTGCTGATTTTTTGAACAGTGAACTGGAGACCCTTTCAGGCAATACCCGGGCCCACCTGGCACCTGACGCTGACAATTCCCTGATAAGCTGGACGGCATCCAAAGCCGGACTGATAGAATTGATGTATGCGTGCAACAGCAGTGGCGCCTTTAATCATGGCAAAGCTAGTATCAATCAAATTGCTGATCTCTTTGAGCGGATATTTAATATCAAGTTGGGTAATTATTACAGGACATTCCAGGAAATACGCATACGCAAGAAAGGGAGAACTTTTTTTCTTGATCAGTTACGTGAAAAACTGATTGCCCGTATGGACAATTCGGATGAAAACCCAAGATAAAAGCCCCGAATATTTAACAATGCCGTATACGGTCATAGTGTGAAATGCTTTGTATATAATAATCTATTGCTTCTTGGTTTTTTTTCCCATTGTCTGCAAACTGCTATTTGGTACCTGTTTTATAATAAGATAAAAATTTTCCAGTATACGGTTCGTGGTGTGAAACTGCCCTTTCAAAGCATGTGATATTTGTTTGGTAATACAAATCAAAAATCATGTTACAAATCCACAGCTGGAAGGATTATCTGGAAACAATCATTTTTTTGCTGGTTTTGTACTACCTGGTTGTGTTCGCGGTTTTTTACCGCGATACGATCC